>JAKSDN010000051.1 GCA_022360075.1 Kiloniellales bacterium
CCCAGTCGGCATCTAGAGCAATGATTTGGAGGGATAATCCAGGCTTGCAAGGCCCATGGAGTGGGCAGAGGAGTCCGTTCAGCCGGTCGTGATCCCTATGGACAGGTATGGTTAAGGCCGGATACCCTGAAGCCGGAGATGTTAAGTGGAGCCAGGGGAGGCTCCTATGAAAACGCCTTTCGGCAGGATGCTCTTAGGGGCGGCGTTGATTATGGCTTTGACGCTGCCTGGTATCGTCTCTTGGACGTCGCCCGCGGCAGCGGGACTTATCAGCTATTCCGTCTCATCGACTTGCACGACGAACTGTTCGGCGATCGGCCTGAGCAGTGGCGATTCGATCGGCGGCACGATCACGTTCGACGACACGAATTTCGCGGCCGGGGCCGCGATTTCCGAAACGGACATCAACTCGTTCCTGTTGACGTTCGGCACTGCGGTGATCGAAGAGACGACAGCCGCGGCGGTGGCCTTCGTGGGTGTGCTCGCCGCGGATGCCATGACCTTCGCGTCCTTCAGTTTCACCGCTGCGCAGACCCTGTCGGGGGCGGGAGACGTGATCGACCTGGTCTTCTCCGATTGGCAAGCATCGATCAACGGGCGATGCGCCACCTCGGCTTGCGGCAAGCTCGTGTTAAAGTCCTCCGCCGAAGGGGGAGCCGTCCAAGTCAGCAATCAGGCTAGCGCGAGCCCGTCTGCCGTTGTGCCGGAGCCCGCGACGGGGCTTCTCTTCCTGGGTGGGCTGTTTTGCCTTGCCGCCCTGACTCGGCTGCCCAAGGTATCGCGCTCTTCGCGGCGCGCCACCGTTTGAGGTGCCGAAACCTCCTCCCGCACGCCTCGACGGCACTCATCCTAATCGCCGCCCCACGTTAGCGGCGGCTAGTGGTTCAATTCCGACACTTGAGTCCGATGAAATTGGATCAAGTGTCGACCAGAATTGAACCCAAACAAAAAGTTACCTAGTGGGGCGGCCCGGCATTCCGGGATCGGAATGTCGGAGTCGTACCACTAGGAGTCGCTGTAGCCGGGCCCGACGGCTTCCTGTAGAGCCCCATCCAGATAGACCGCATCCACGCGGTCACCGTAGAAAGCCACATGGTCCTTCAGCGGCGCCACCTCGGCGAAGGGTGCCTCGTAGCCCCAGACCGCATTCTCCGCGACCCGCTCGCCGACCACGATGCTCCAGTAGCTGGCCTTGCCTTTGAAGGGGCAATAGCTCCCGTGCGCGCTGGGCTGCAAGAGGTCCCGGCGGACGTCTGCCATCGGCAGGTAGTAGACCGGCCGATGACGAGTCTCCAGGACCAGCAGCGCCGCGTCGCTATCGGCAACGGTCTCGCCGTTGAAGACGATGCGGACTCGTTGGCCGGCCTTCGCGATATTCACTTCGTAGCCAGGATGGTCCCGGAAACCGGGTGCGGCGTTCTCGGCGAGCGACATGGGCGTTCTCCCTAGCGGAGCGTCAGCTTAGCAGGACGCGCGGCGCCGGCGTCACCCTCCTTGTTGGTCCCTTCGGCCCCGACGCGAAAACGCCAGCACGATGCAGACCAGGCCCGCGACCGGCAAAAGCAGGTCCTCGGGAACCGGAAGGAACCAGGCCGCCACACCGGCGACCAGCGACCAGAGCAGTGGGACCACGAAGAGCCAGCGTGCCCGTGCCATGAGGAGGAAACCCAGCGTGAAAAGCACTAGCGGCGCCGGCGCAAGCACGAAGGGGCGCAAGTCCGTCCAGTCGCGCCCAAGGGCGAGGCCGAGCAGAGGATAGAGCGTGAAAGCGGCGATGGCGCAGCCCAGGCCGACCCAGCCGGCCGGGCCAGGGTCGGCGCGGAAGCGCAGCCGCCCTGAGACCAAACCCGCGGCAGCGATGAGCAGTCCCTGGAGAACGAAGATCACGCCGAAGGCCCAAGCGGTCCAATTGATCGCGGCGAAGTGCATGATGTGGAAGACCAGGCCCGTCCAGATCCAAGCGCCCGCCAGGATCGCCGCGATGATCCTGTCGCGGCCCCTGCCCGGCCGCAGCGCGAAAGCGATGGCGAGCAGGCCCAGCAAGAGCCCGATGATCTGCGCCGGCCAAATGGCGAGGTTGTACTGGGCGACGAGTCGGAAGAAGACGTCCGGCGTGAAGAGGAGCATGCCGTTAGCGCACAGATTCGAAGTGCCAACCCGTCCAATATGACAGACCCACGGTGACTGAGAACGTCACATCACTGCGGGGCTCAGCGAAAGCCTCAAAGGGAGCGTCGGACGAACGCCTTGCGTGCTTATAGGGGTCGGGAAGGGCGTTTGCCCTCCCCGCCCTCCGAACCGGACGTGCGGTTTTCCCGCATCCGGCTCTCCGGTTGGTGGTTTCCTCATCGGGGGTGTCTCGCGGCCTGCCAGGCTGGGTAAAGTGCGA
>JAKSDN010000946.1 GCA_022360075.1 Kiloniellales bacterium
CCGCTTTTCGCCAGCGCGCTGGAGCGCCGCTCGACGAAAGAGCCCTTCGATACCCAGCGCCCCGTCGCCGACGACAGCCTGCAGGCGTTACAACGGGAGGCGCTCGGCGCGGTGGCGATCGGCACGAGCAATGCGCCGAAAGAGGTCGCCGCACTGCGCGATCTGACCTGGCGCGCCCATCGCCTGGAGATGGAGACACCGCGCACCCTGATGGAGAGCGTGGATCTCATGCGCATCGGCAAGGCGGAGATCGAGGCCAATCCCGACGGCATCGACATCGGCGGCGCCTTCCCCGAGACTCTGAAGCTGCTCGGGCTGCTGACCCGCGAGACCCTGGCCGATCCCGGCTCGACCGCCTTCGCGGAAGGCCTGAAGATGTATCGGGCGATGATGGAAAGCGCGATGGCCTATGTCTGGCTGAACACGCCCGACAACGGCCGGGTCGCGCAGCTCGAGGCCGGGCGCGCTTGGCTACGGGTGAACCTGGCGGCGACCCGGGCCGGTCTCGCGCTCCACCCGATCAGCCAAGCCTTGCAGGAGTATCCGGAGATGGCCGTGCTCTATACCGAAGTTCACGACAGGCTCGGCGCGCGCGAGGGCGCGCGGGTGCAGATGCTCGGTCGCCTGGGCTACGGGCCGCGCGTGCCGCCGAGCCCGCGCTGGCCGCTCGAAACGCGGCTGAGCCGCGCATGAGCGAGAACGCACCCGACGATCCCCTCGTCTTCGCCTTCTTCAACGAGATCGGCATCATCGAGCAGCTCGCCCGCAACGCCTTCGAGCGGGTCATGCCCGACGGCCTGCGGCTCCCGCACTTCTCGGTGCTGAACCACTTCGTGCGGCTCGGCGGCGAGCGCAGTCCGGGCGAGCTCGCCCGCGCCTTCCAGGTCACCAAGGGTGCCATGACCAACACCCTGCAGCGGCTCGAGGCCCGCGGCCTGATCGCGCTGCGCCCCGACCCGCGCGACGGCCGTGCCAAGCTGGTGGCGATCACCCCGGCGGGCCGGCAGGTCCGCGAGCAGGCGGTCGCCGCCTTGGCCCCGCAGATCGCGGCGCTGGCCGCGCGCTTCCCGGAAGCCGACTTCGCCCACGCCTTGCCGTTCCTGCGCGAGGTCCGGGCCTATCTCGACCGCGAGCGCAACGCGCGCGACGGATTCGACGGCTGACCGGGCCGCCGAAGGAGGACGTCATCCCTCGGGCAGGGCCTCGAGCGCGAACTGAATGACGGAGTGCTCCTCGACGTAGTCGAGGAAGAGATTGAAACGCTCGATCTCCTCGACCGGGATCTCCGCCCGCGGGATCAGCAGCTCGGTCTCGACGTGCAGCTTGCCGTCTTCGGATTGAAAGCTCCGTTCGAGGCTGCCATAGGCCGTCTCGAACCGCAGCTTGGGGCCTTCATACATCAAGCGCCGGCCTTCCGGCAGCTCGAAGCTCGTCCGGCTGTGCACCTTGATGCCGGGAAAGCTATAGGGGTGCACTTGGTTCTCGGTCTTCGACGTCCGCGCTTCGTAAGCCAGCCAAGCATCGGGATCGCGGTAAGAGACGAAGCCGGCCGGATCGAAGAACTCCGTGAAGCGGGCCGTGGAGCGTAGGACCAAGGGGCGCATGACATCGTCGATCCCCTCGAAGTCGAAGCGCGGCTCGACCCAATCGCTGACCGTCTCCTGGTAGTTCTCCAAGGCCCAGGCGAGCCGGTCTTCCTGTTCCCGTGGCTTCAGCATCGACCGGAAGCCCGCGGCATAGGTACCCATGTAGACCCGCGCCTGCTCCTCGATCAGCGATCCGTCGCCCTGGAACCGGTTGACGGTGTTGGTCACCAATGTCCAGCGGTACTCGGGCGCGGCAAAGCGGCGCAGCTCGGGCTTCGCCCCGGCGAGGTCCAGCCGGACCGCGCCCTGGACGCCGGCCGAGAGCACGACGTAAGGGCTGTGCGGATCGGTCAGGTCGACGCAGAACTCGTCGCCGTCCGACAGGCGCACGCAGGAGACCATGTGGTCGAAATAAGCGGCCGCGGGAATCAGCAGCTTGTCGGGGCTGGAGCGCTCGCTCGAGGTCAAGACCGGATAGGCGTCCAAGCCGGCCTGGCGGGCCAGGGCGATGAAGAGTGCGGTCTTGTCCTTGCAGTCGCCGAAGCGGCGCTCCAGCGTGGTCGCGGCGGGGCGGGGAACGATCCCGCCGAGGCCTTGCTCGAGACCCAGATAGCGAACCTTCTGGCTGACGAAACGATGCAGCCGGTCGAGGCGCTCGGCCTCCGAATCGGCGCCGCGGAGAAGTCGGGCCGAGGCCTCCGCGATTGCCGGCGCGCTGCCCGCCGCCGAGTCGACGAGCGCGCCCACCTGCTGCGCCAGCCCCTCCCAGGTCGTCGTCTCCGCGACCACCAGGGACGGCAGGGCGTCGTAGTATCGGACGTTCGGGTCCTCCGCCGGATAGGGAGGGATCTCGCTCGCACGGCAGGCGACAGAGCGGTTCTTCTCGACGCAACGTAGAGGCTCGAAGTCGCTGCGCCAACGCGGCGCCGGGCGGCCTTCCTCCCAGTGCAGTTCGAAGTCGAATTCCTCGCGCAGGGTGAAGATCTGGGGAAAGTAGATCTGCGACCAAGGCAGCGGCCAGGCTTCCGTGTCCTGCTCGACGTGAACGGACAGCACCATCGCGGCGCCGACCTCCAGCGCCGGAAAAGGCACGACCACCTGGAAGGAATCGCTGAAGATGTCGTCCTCGCTGTCGGCGACGACCTGGATGGTCTCGGGTACGACCTCGATACGCCGCCCGTCCGGCAGCAGCGTGTAGGCCTGTTGGATCGTTGCAAACTGGCCGTGGGCGTCGACCCAGAAGGTCATGTTGCCGGCGTCCTGCACGCCGCTTTCCGTGACCAGGTAGCGCGCCCAGGTCCAGCGCTGCTCGACCGCGCCATCGGCCTTCAGGTCGACCCGAACGCGATAGAGACGATCGACGTCGGGGACCCGGTCGCTGCGAAAGCGCGCGAGCCGATCGGCGGCCGGCCTGAGGTCGCGGTAGTCGAAGGTCGCCGCTTGCGGCGCCCAGGCCAGGAAGTCTCCGACGTCGTAGGACTGGCCGGAGAACTCCGTGGCGGCCTGCGCGGCGCTCGTGCCCCAGATCAAGGCGAACGCGACCAGCAGCTTGGCAAGTCTGCTCATGGCCTGTGCATCTCCCCGGTCGGCGTCAAGCTTCTAACCAGCGCCTCGATGTTGTCCATCTCGCCGGCCGCCTGGGTCGTTCGGGCAATGACCTCGACGGTCGCGGACTTGCCGGCGATCGTCGCGACCCACCAGACCTGCCTTTCCGTACCGAGCAGCGCGTTGCCTTCATAGCGGGCGTAGGAAACCGGCAGGAATGAATCCGGCAAGATCACCCGGAATTCCTCGACGGTGAAGTCGTTCAAGTCAGCCTCGATCAAGGCCCGGCGCGTGTCGACGACCTCGTCGACCGAACGGCCATTGCCGGTCAGAACATAGGCGACGGCCATGGTGTCGCTGGTCGGGCCGTAGAGCTCCAGGTCGGCGTCCTGCTCCACGCTGCCCGGCGGCATGCGAACCCAGCCGTCGAACGCCGGCGTGACGCTGTAGAGCCGACTCGCGCCCTGCACGGCACCGGAGGCTTGGAGCCGCTCGCCCTGCCAACGCTGCAGCTCCGGCGCCAGACCGACGCCGATCAGAACCCAGAACACCAATCCTAATGCGAGCAGCAGACCTTGCCAGACGGTGACACCTTTCGCGGCATAAGCCCAATTTACCCCCTCCAGACGCGCCTTGTAGCCGTTGAGCTGCCTTTGCAGCAGCAGCCACGGCACGGGCACGATCGTGAGGATCGCGGCGAGCACGGCCATGTCACCCGAGATCGGCACGCCATTGCCGGACGGGAGAAACGTCAAGAGCAGGTTCGACAACGCGATGAGCGCGACGATGACCCAACGATTGGGACCGATCCTCTGCCCGTGCGAGGCGTTGAGCGCCGCGACCTGGCTTGCGATCCGATAGCCGACGAAGATCGCCACGAAAGGCAAAAGGCTGCCCAACACCCATAGCGCCGGGCGGACCTTGGGATTGACGTGGCGGCGAAGATCCGCGGCGAAGCGGCCGACCCAGAAAAGCGCGTAGATGCCGAAGGTCGATACGATCAGCAGATAGAGGCGAACGAGACCGACCGGCGGGTTCCAC
>JAKSDN010000502.1 GCA_022360075.1 Kiloniellales bacterium
CCGCTCAAGGCGGTCGAGAGGAAGTACTGCGCGATCATGAAGACCATGAGCACGAACATGACCACCAGCAGAAGGGTGGCCAGCCCGTCGACAAAGCCCGGCCAGATATTGATCGAGCGGCGCGAGCCGCTGCGACCCAGGGCATACATGGCTTCGTTCCCTAAATGCTCTTAGCTCTGCTCTTCCTCGGCAATCGCCGCGATGGTGCGCGCGAGCAGCCGGATCTCGCTGCGGATCTCCTGGACCGTGTGGTCGCGGCCGTGCGAGACCTCGCCGATCAGGCGCTCCATATGGAAGTCCAGGTTTCGGATGTGGCCGCGCGTGGCCTCGTCGATGCCCGAAGTCGAGAGGTCGATCTCGGCAAGCTGCATGAGCAGCGGCTTGAGCTGCGACTGGGTCTCGGCCAGACGCAATAGGACGCCTTGCTCGGTGCGCATCTGGTCGGTCAGGGTGCCGAGCCGCTCTGTCAGGGTCATCAGGTTGTTGTTGGCGGCGACCCGGTCCTCCTCGCCGCGGGCGACGGTGCGCTGGAGGTTGTCGAGGCTGTCGGCGGTCTGCTCCAGCAATGCTTGGATGTAGGCCGGCACGGACTGCTCGCCGTCGCCCAGGGAGCCCGCGCTGGAAAGCCGGGTCACGCCCGAGAGCCACTCCTCAAGGTCGTTCACGAAGCGATTGTGCGCCTGGCCGGCCTGCAGCTCCAGGAAGCCGAGGACGAGCGAGCCGGCGAGACCGAAGAGCGAAGAGCTGAAGGCCGTGCCCATGCCGGAGAGCGGCGTCTCGAGGCCGCTCTTGAGATCCTCGAACAGGATGACCGGATCCGCGACGTTCCCGCTCAAGCCGGCGATCGCGTTGCCGACGGCATCCACGGTCTCGAGCAGGCCCCAGAAGGTGCCCAGCAGGCCCAGGAAGATCAGCAGCCCGATCATGTAGCGCGAGATGTCGTGGGACTCCTCGATGCGCGACTGGATGCCGTCGAGCAGCGAGCGCATGGAGAGTGCGGACAGCGAGACCCGGCCTTTGCGCTCGCCCAGCATCTTGGCCATCGGGCCGAGCAGGCGCGGCGGCTTCTCCTGCGACAGCGTGCCGGGATAGATCAGGCCGCCGCTGCTCTCCTTGCGCACCCGCTCGAGCCAGGAGATCTCCGGCCCGAGGGTGATGACCTGGCGAAAGATGTAGGCGATGCCCAGCACGAGGACACCGAGGATCATGCCGTTGAGGACGCGATTGGCGAGGAAGGCGCCCTGAAGCTGCGGCGCCAACGCCGCAGCAGCGGCCGCGACGACGAGCAGAAACAGGCTCATGCGGATGATGTAGCGCTGCGGGCTGGTCATGACTGTGCCGTCGTGTCCACGCTGCCGAGCC
>JAKSDN010000914.1 GCA_022360075.1 Kiloniellales bacterium
TTCGATCTTCATGACCGGTCAGACGCTTGTCGTCGACGGCGGGATGGTTCTGGACTGAGGCTGCGAGCTGGTCTTGATCGATGTTGAGACGGATTCGGAGGCTTATCCGTCGCTGACGTTGTTCGACGAGGAGGGCTAGGCAGCGGGGACGGCGGCCGAGGGCGGCGCTGGATCCAGCGACCTTTGAGCGCTTTGAGCGCCTGGGAGCAAGGCTGCGTACCCGCCTGTCCGACGCCATCGCCGAGCGTGGCTTGCCGGCCGCAGTCACCGGATTGGGCTCCCTTTTTCGTCTCCACTTCAAGGGACGGCAGCCCCGAACCTACCGAGAGTTCTGGCCGTCGCCCCCCGAAGTAAAGCTGCTACACGAAGTGGCGCGCTCCCTGTTGGCGAGAGGCGTGATTATGCCGCCCATGTCGTGCTCTTCGATCAGCACGGCGATGACGGAGTCTGATATCGACTTCTTTGTGACCGCGTTCTGCGGAGTCTTCGACGAGGACGAAGACCTGCGCGACTTGGGGTAGGAAGCGATCGAGGGGTTTGACGGGACGGGCCTCTCGTAACCGCCAAGCCAACGAACCCAGCCGCACGCGTGACAGGGGAGCGCTGGTGATGAACCCCGGAAGTCCGTCGGGCGGTCAGACCAAGCCTTAGGTCAGGTCACAGCGAAGCTGATCGCGTCGGCCTCATGGCGCCACGGCGTTGAGGTGAGGCTCGGCCTGAGCCGGACCGCCGCCGTGCCGCTCGTGGCTCCCGTGCGGCGTCATGTTTCCGGTGTGACGATTGGGTTTCGCGGCTCGCACCCACCGATGCGGCACCTAACACCACGCCCTGGGACACTGGCCGGATTGCTCGGCACTTGGGCTGCTCCACCCACCGAACCCTGCCAGCCAGCGTATTGACCACCAATCCTGTATTTAGTCTAAAACAGGTTGAGGCGCTATAAGTAAGGCTGGTGGAACCGGATCGAGGTGCTTTGCAGGTCGAGGAACGGAGCGAGAGGTTCGACAGCCACCCGACGGTCGGGCTATGGGCTGCAGCCCCTCTCGGGCGTGCCGTTTGGTTCGGCGAA
>JAKSDN010000478.1 GCA_022360075.1 Kiloniellales bacterium
CGCCGGTGTGTGGCAGGGCGGACTTTAGTGTCTTACCGTCGGTCGCATTTCCCGTGCTTCATTGTCATCCTCGGAAAAGCGCCGCTGCGCGGCGCGCCGATCCGAGGATCCATGGCGGACAACGGACCCTGCCCTTGCCATGGATCCTCGGGTCTCCGCTGCGCTGCGCCCCGAGGATGACAGTCTTCTGGTGCGCGGGTGATGCGTTGGGCCGTCGGGCCGGTGCATCCGTGTCGATTAACCCCTCGCACCCGATGCCGCGTAGGCTTTCGTGCGGCGTTGGCACGCCTAGAATGGCGCAAAGCACAGGAGCGGAGGGATCGACCATGACGGCACCCGAGGATCTGTCTTATCGCATCGCCGGCCGCGAGCTGGTCTCGGAGGCAGACGGATTGCGCGTGCAGCTCTTGACTTTGGAGCCGGGCGAGCGCGTACCCTGGCACTTCCACAATGTCGTCTCCGACATCTTCATCGGGCTGGACGGCACGACGGTGGTGGAGACCCGCGCGCCCCGAGGCCGCTATGAGCTTGGTACCGGAGAGCACTGCATGGTCCCGGCCAAGACCGCCCACGAAGTGACCGGCAAGAACGGCGAGCGCTGCCGCTTCGCCATCATCCAAGGCGTCGGCGAGCACGACTTCATCCCCGTCGGCGGTGGCGCGTTGGGAAGCGGGACTTAGACCTTCCAGGCCAAGGGGCGGCTCGGACTAACGAAGCCTCACGGCCGATAGGCTTCCGCCGTCAGCACCACGTAAAGCTTGCGCACCGGCTCCTTCACATCCCAGGTGCATTTGCAGCCGCGCGGCATCATGAAGCTGTCGCCGGCCTTGTAGGTCTCGACGCCGCCCTGGTCATCGATCACGTCGATGCGGCCCTGGAGCAGATAGACGAACTCGTCATAGGGTGCGGCCTCGATCACGTGGCGGTTGGGCTCGCACTCCCAAACGCCGGCGTCGAGCTGGCCGGTCTGGTCGGCGTAGAAGCTGCGGCCGCGTTCCTGCGGGTCGCCGGACTCGAGGGTTTCCGGAGGGATGTAGTCGGTCGGCTCGAGGCCGGCCACGGCACCGTCGGTCGGCAGGCGAACGCATTTGCTGTTTGTCATAGGGAGTCTCCCATCGCTGTGTCTCAGTGCCACTGGTCCGGCATGGAGGCTTTCTTGCGCGCCATGAAGTCTTGCAGGGCCTCGTCGATCGCCGGGTCGAGCGGCGGCGGCGCGTAGTCGGCCAGCATCTGCTTCCAGCGCCGCCCGGCGCGCTGTTCGAGGTCGAGCCGGCCGCCTTCCAGCCATTGCTCGTAGGAGTCGGCATCGGCCAAGTCGGAGAGGTAGTTCGCGGTCTCGAAGTGGGCCAGCGTGTGGGCGGTGCCCAGGAACGCCTCGCCCGGCCCCGCCTCGCGATAGGCCTCCGCCGCCAGCCCTTCCGCATCGACGGTGAGGCCGCTCAGCATGCGCAGCATCATGCCGCAGTGGTCGAGATCCATGACGAACTTCTCGTAGCCCATGGTCAGGCCGCCCTCGAGCCAGCCGGCGGCGTGGAAGACCATGTTCGAGCCGGCGAGGATGCCGGCCATCATGCTCGCGGTGGACTCCTGCATGGCCTGGCCGTCGGCGAGCTTCGACGCGGTGAGCTGGCCGCCGCAGCGCAGCGGCAGGCCGAGCCGGCGGCAGAGCTGGGCGATGGCGAAGGTCGAGAGCAGCGCCTCCGGCGTGCCGAAGGTCGGCGCGCCGCTCTTCAGGTCCATGGTGGTCAGGAAGTTGCCGTAGACCACCGGCGCGCCCTTGCGCACGAGCTGGCTGAGCGCGATGCC
>JAKSDN010000321.1 GCA_022360075.1 Kiloniellales bacterium
GGTCGCCGCCACAGAGGTCGCACTTGACCACCTTGCCGGTGTCCTGGTTGTAGTTGATGGTCCCGAAGGGACAGGCGATCGTGCAGACCTTGCAGCCCACGCAGATGTCGTCGAAGACCTCGACGGCCCCGGTCTCGGCATTGCGCTTCAGCGCCTCGACCGGACAGGCGTGCAGGCACCAGGCCTCGGCGCACTGTGTGCAGGTGTAGGGAATCGCGCGCCGCCCGTGCTCGAACTCGAAGATCTTGATCCGCGATTTCGCCGGATTGAAAGCGCCTTCATGCTCGAACGAGCAAGCCATCTCGCACTGCAGACAGCTCGTACACTTTTCGGGGTCGATCAGAAGTGATTTCTGCATGTCAGGGGAGCCCTCCCGCGGCCGATCTCTCCAAGAAGGCGCCGCCCTGAGGGCCGGCAGGAGGTGACCGCCTCCCGCCGATCTCGGACGGCTGCATTTGCCGCCATCCTAGTCAGATCCCGCGGCGAAGAACAGCCCGCCGACACGCCGGTCTGCCATGCAAGCTAGCGCCAGATCGCCTCGCCCGCCTCGCTTTTCCTGGCATCCCACTCGGATTTTTCTAGCATGACGATGCCGTTCTCCGCGATCAGGCGCTCGAGCGCGCCCGCACGCTGCTCGAAATAGCGGGTAAGCTGCCCGGGCGCCGCCTCGACGATGACCCCCTCTCCCGCCTCGACGACTTCGGCGACTCGCGTGGCGCCCTCCGGGCTCATGACCGTCAGGATTCGGCCCCAGCCATGGGTGAAGCCGAACAAGCCATAAAGGGTCATCGCGACTCCGACATTCCTGCAGCGTCCTTGGTCCACCGCCGATTCATCGTGGTAAACGACTCGTTAATCTTAATCTGCTAATCGTTTGGTAAGGCGTACACAGAATTGACACAAAAACCACCGGTCGGGCCCAGCTATCTTTGCCCCGGTTCAAGAGTTCCAGTCTTCGCCGCTCTGCCCTGCGGAATCGTTGGACGAGATGACGATGACAAGCAAGTCCGGTTCGACCGAGTCGGCCGGGCCTCTATCACATGGGCAGAGAGGTTCCCTCGAGGGTGCGGGGCCATCGGTGATTGCCGCGGATCTCAGCGTGACCGGCGAGGTTCTGAGCGAAGGTCAGATCGAGATCTACGGCACGGTCCAGGGGAAGGTAAACAGCAAGCGTCTCACCGTCGAAGAGGGAGCGCTCATCAAAGGCTCCATCGTCGCCGAGGAGGTGCGCATCCGTGGTGCGATCCAAGGCCCCATCACGGCGAACTCAGTGGTCATGGATAGCACCGCTTGGGTCGAAGGCAGCATCTTTCATCATGTTTTGTCGGCCCATCCCGAGTCCGTCCACCGTGGCCGCAAGCCCTGGCGCCTGCGGCCTTTGGAGGAATGTTCCGAGCTATAGGCGACGAGAGGAAGGAACCGTATGTTTTCCAAGTCTGACAAGGCGCAAGAAGGGGCGGCAGGCGCCGCGCCCGCCACGGCGAGCAACCTGCCGGGCAAGCCGACCGCGTCGGTCTCGATTATCTCGACGGATCTGAAGATCGTCGGCGATCTCCAGAGCGCCGGCGACATCGAGGTGGCGGGCGTGGTCGAAGGCGACATCCGCAGCCGCTGCCTGACCATCAGCGAGTCCGCGCACATCAAGGGCTCGGTGATGGCCGAGCGGGTGGTGATCTCGGGCGCCATCTCCGGCCAGGTCCGCGCCAACAACGTGATGGTGAAGAAGACCGCCAAGGTGATGGGCGACGTCGCCCACGAGTCGCTGTCGATCGAGGCCGGCGCGCATCTCGAGGGCCGTTTCAGCCGCGAGGACTTCGGCAGCGGCCAGAGCGCCTCCACGCCGCAGGCCACGAAGCCCGCTACGACCGGCAACGGCGCCGCGCCGAGCCGGCCGCAGGTCGTGTCGGATACGTCGGCAGCGGCGGTCGCGGTCAGCTAAGGAAGGAAGCGAGGCTTCAACCGGCCTCGAAGTCCGTCTGACGGGCCGCCGGCTCCCATGCGGCCGGCGGCTTAGTCAGACCCACCCGCGCGCTCGTCGTCGACCAACGCCAGCAACGCGACGAGCTCCGGGTCGTGCGCGCCCATCCGGGCGAGCGACTCGACCAGGTTTGCCAGGTAGTCGCGGCATGA
>JAKSDN010001219.1 GCA_022360075.1 Kiloniellales bacterium
CCGGATTACGCGGCGCTGACCGTGTTCCGGGTCAAGCTGGGACTGGTCGCCCTCGGCGCCGGCTCGGCGCTGGCCCTCCACGCCCGCCACGGCGCCCGGCTCCATCGCGCCAAGCGCGGGACCCTGGCGCGCGCCGCGGCGTTGTCGATGGCCTGCTGGCTGGGCGCGCTGGTCGCCGGCCGGATGATCGCCTTTGCCGGGGACTGAGCAAGCTTCTGGCAACCGCTGCCTCGGGTCTCCTTGGTTCCCATAGCTTCCAGGTCGGCGACCGGCCTCGGGCAATTCTTGTGAAAGCCTGCCCAATCGCTTGAAAGCCTGCCCAGACGTTCAAGACGAGGGAAGGCGGAGGCGCCAACGTGCTGGCCGAATGGACTCCGCTGGCAACTTGATCGGTGTCTTGAGGAGACCCTTGTTCTAATTGGCTCCCCCTGCTGGATACGTATCGTAACTTTTGCAATGCGGCGACCAAGGAGTTTCGTGTGATCTGGTTGGACTGCGAACTATTTCAGAAGACCCAGGATCCGTAGCAGGAGGCAGGGGCGACGACGGTCGAGGTGTGCCGGCGTCACGGTATCAGCGATCAGACCTTCTATGGCTGGAAGTCGGAGTACGGTGGCATGGGCCCGTCTGACGCGCAGCGTCTCAAAGGGCTCGAGGACGAGAACCGGTGCCTGAAGAAGCTGCTGGCGGAGGCGATGCCGAACGTGGCTGCGCTAAAGGACCTTCTGTCAAAAAACTGAGAACGCCTGCGGCGGGGCGGGATGCGGAAGGCGGTGGCGGATGCGCCGGAGGTCCGGCAGCGGTTGCGGGAGTTGGCCGGCGAGCGCCGCCGCTTCGGCTGCCGGCGTCTCGGCATCCTGCTAGCGCGGGAAGGGATGACCATGAACCACAAGAAGCTTTATCGACTGTATCGTAAGGAAGGGCTTGCGGTGCGCCGACGCCGGGGCCGCAAGCGCGCAACCGGCACGCGGGCGCCGATGGCGATCCCGCAGGGGCCGAACCAGCGCTGGTCGCTCGACTTCGTGGCCGACACGCTGTCCTGGGGTCGCCGGTTTCGGGTGCTGGCGGTGGTCGACGACTTCACGCGCGAGGCGCTGGCGGTCGACACCTCGATCGGCGGCGTCCGCGTGGTGCGCGGGCTCGATGCCCTGATCGCCTGCTGCGGCCGGCCCTTGATGATCCTATCGGACAACGTCCTATGTTGGGAAGGGATTCGGATGGTTGGGGTGCAGGTCTCTGTTCGCCAGTTTGCGCTGGCGCGTTGATTGTCGTCAATCTTGCCAAGTGGCTTCCACTGTTAGGGAAGAAGCTCTCTGCCATAGCGAACACAGGGTCGGCCCGATGGGCGGCCCTCACCGTCCTTAAGACGAGATACTCGATCCAAGTGGAAGACCCGATCATTATCTACAGGGTCGCGCCAAGGTCTCTTGGTGCGCCCTCACGGCCCAGCCGGAGAGAGGTTCTTCCACTTGGCACCGCCGCTTCGAAGAAGGGGCGGTAGTCGGTTCCGCTCTTGATGACGGCGTGCACGACACGGGCCATCTTGGCGGTGACGGCGGTGAGTGCTTTGCGCCTGAGATCGGCGTTGTGCCGGTCTTTGGCGATATAGCGCTCGAACTTATCCCTGAAGCTGTTCTCGCGTTGGCGGACGGCGATTTGTGCGGCCATCCACAAGGCGCGCCTGAGGCGTGCGTTGCCGAACTTGGAGAGCCTGGTCTGGCCCCGGAACTGTCCGGACTGACGGGTTGCGAGATCGAGGCCGCAGAACTTGAGGAACTGCCGGTGGTGCCCGAAGCGCCTTGGAGACTTTGCGGCCGACGACGTCCCAGGCCGCTTTGACGAAGGCGTCCTTGTCGAGCACGGTGATGCTGGCCGGGGTCGGGAAGCGATCGAGGAAGGCGAAGAACCACTCGCTCCGACTGCTGTTGCGGAAGCGATCGATCTCCGGGAAGTAGAGCGGCAGGTAGTGGATCTGGATCCGATGCAGGATCTCGGTCTTGGCCTTCGAGACCACCTCATGGGTCTTCGACAGTTCCTGGATATCGTTGGGTCCTTCGGCGAGCGGATCATGATAGTGCTGGGTCAGGCCGATCCTCAGCATATGGAGGATCACCTGGGCGTCCTTGGGATCGTTCTTGTCCCAGCCGTTGTGCAGGGCCTCACGGGTTCGCGCCAGGACAACCGAGGAGATCAAGCGGACTCCAAAGCCGGCTTCGACGAGCCGCCAGGCGAGCGGCCGGTGATAGTTGCCCGTCGCCTCGAAGCCGACGATGACTGGATAGCCCAGATCGCCGAGTGTCTCGAGCAAGCGGTCGTGGTGGTCAGCGCGCGTGTTCAACACCGTCAGGCGCCGGCGCCGTCCGCGGCCGGGAACCTCGATCAGGACTTCGTTGCGGTGCTTGGCGATATCGATCGCTACATGAGCCGTGTCGCTCGGCGTAGGCTGATGCTTGGTCATGGTCGGTCTGCCTCCAAAGTGTGCGATGGAACACAATCACTTTAGAGACCCGCGGCCCGGCCATGACCGACCGCTTGAGCTCTCGATGGGCTCCACGGTCGGTCATGGCCTCTACAGAGTGCCCTTCCCAATGTGCTACGGGATCGAGCTGACCTCGCGGGCGGTACTGGAATGGACCAACCGCATCGGCGTCGTGTGGCACTACATCTGAAAAGGTATCGACTGAATCTGACGAATTGGCTGAAAGCGGTGGGCTGAGGGTCCCCGGGGCGGGGCAATTTCCCCGCCCCGGGGACGGCGACCTGAGAGGAGCCCACGATGACGAAGGACCAGAAGGTGATCCGCAACAAGGTTGGCCTGTTGGAG
>JAKSDN010000150.1 GCA_022360075.1 Kiloniellales bacterium
CCCGGCGGGATGTCGGTGCGGTTCTTGGCGTCGAACAGATGGGTCTTGCGATAGAGCCCGATGATCTCGCCCTCCGGCGAGATGAGCGGCAGGGCGTTGTAGTAGATTTCGCCGCCGCCGTGCTCGTACATGGAGCCGGCGACATACATGCCGTAACGCCTGGCCTTCTCGGCCAGGAGATCGGTGACCGGGCCGGGGATGGTCTCGGCGATCTCCTTGTAGAGCGTCTCGTCGGAGAAGCCGAGGCCGGTCCAGAGCTCCGGCAGGACGACCAAGTCGGAGCCGCGCCCGCCCGCGACATCGAGAAAGCCCAACATCTTCTCGACCGTCGCGTCCTTCTCGCCGTCGACGGCGGTGATCTGGACCGCCGAGACGGTCATCTGCCGCTTGCCCTCGATCATGGAGGCCCCTCCTCTATCGCCGGATCGTCCGTCCGACGATCATGCGCGGATCGGCCGCGCGGGGCCACCCCAACGAGCGCCAATTCGACGTAGGGCCCGGTACCTTGCCCGTGGCCGGCCGCGCAGATAGGCTGCGCCGCGCAAAACAAGCGCATAGACGAACACGGCGAGGCGTCCCTGCCATGCAGATGACCGGCGAATACCGCATCAACGCCGACCGCGAGGCGGTCTGGGCGGCGCTCAACGATCCCGAGGTGCTGAAGGCCTGCATTCCCGGCTGCCAGGAGCTGGAGCAGACCTCGGACGGCGGCTTCGCGGCCAAGGTGAAGGCCAAGGTCGGGCCGGTCTCGGCCACCTTCAAGGGCGCGGTCACCCTGTCGGACATCAATCCGCCGGAAAGCTACACCATCTCGGGCGAGGGCAAGGGCGGAGCCGCCGGTTTCGCCAAGGGCGGGGCCAAGGTCAAGCTCTCCGAGGACGGCGAGGCGACTTTGCTCGCCTACGAGGTCGACGCGCAGGTCGGCGGCAAGCTCGCGCAGATCGGCTCGCGCCTGATCGACGGCACGGCCAAGAAAATGGCCGAGCAGTTCTTCGGCAGCTTTGCCGAGCAGGTCGGCGGACCCGCGCCGGAGGAAGCGGCCGAAGAGGTCGCGGCGCCGAGCGCCGAAGAGCAGGCCGAGATGGCCACGGCCGCCACCCAGGCGGCCTCCTTGGGCCACGCCGCACCGAGCGACGCCGGATCGGAAGACCTCGACAAGGACGTCGGGGCGGGCGTCGGTCCCGGCGTCTGGGTCGCCGGGCTGATCCTCGTGGTCCTGGTTCTGCTGTTGATCTTCGGTCTCGGCTGAAGCCGCCTGACTCGGGCAGGCGGGCGGGCCATGGAGCGACCGCCGGCCATGGTCGAGGCCAGGGCCGCCACGCTGGCCGCCCTCGGCTTGCCGGCAGCGGACATCCATGCCGATCCCTTCATCAGCGAGGCTGAAAAGGCCGCAAAGGCGAAGAGCCCCTGATCACCGAGCCTCCGCCTGATCCCGATAGCCGCGCGTGATCCGGTAGAAATTGCGCATGAAGGTCAAGACCTCCAACGAGAGGTCGCCGGCAAGCCGCTGTTCCAGGCTCTCTGCGGTCAAAACGAAGGCGGTATCCAACACCGGCTGCTCGCCCGGCTCGATCGCACAGTAGCCCATCGACCAAGTCTCGAACTCTCGCCGCTCCGTCTCGCCTTCCTGCAAGACAAAGAGACCCCAGTGCCGCGAATCGCGGAGGATGCGATCGTACAGTGCCCGCACCGCATTCTCCTCACCCTCGAGAAGCTGGATGAAGTTGCCGTCGCAGTAGAGGAGCAAGCCCGTGACGTCACTCGTCGCATTGTTGCGGCGACAGACCTGCAAAAGCGCATCCAACTCGGGCGCGGAGAGATGGCGTGTCGCCGAGCTCGCATAGAGAATCTGGAACATTTCCGACTACCACTCTCCGAGATCCGCGATCGTCTTACACGTCCTCGGGACAAATCCACAACGGCCCAAAATCCGATCGGCCTTTGGTTTTCAATCGTTCAACGGTTGTATCGCGATTCGCGGCATACGGGCTGTAACAGAACCGTCCCCTATTCTTCAACGAAGCATCTAGGAACGATCAGACTCCACTCGTTTATCTCTCCTTCCCAGAAGGCTGTTCGGGGGGCGAGAGATGACGCAATCAGAGGGCGCGCGCCCGGCGTGGGCGGCCGGTCTCTGTCCCGTGACTTCCCAGGAAGGCACGGAAAGGCAAGCCAGGAGCGAGCCGCGGCTTTCGGTGGCGGTCCTCGTCGACCTCGAGTGGTCCGACAAAGCCGGCGGCCACGTGAAGTGCTGGGAGCGAGTCGCACGGGCCGCCGCGACGGGCCAAACGCCGGTCGATCTAACCCTGCATGTCCAAGGCCGCCAGTACCGAAGAATCGATCTGGGACCGAGCGTGCGCGTCGTCACGCATCGCCCCCTGCTCAGCAGTGCGGGCTTCGGGTTCCTCGCCGATGCGCCCGACCAAAGCGATCTGGCGCCTCTGCATCCGCGCCTGCTGGCCGACCTCGCGCAGTGCGATGTGGTTCATACCACAGACGCCTACTTCGCTTTCGCGAAGACTGCCCGCCTTGCGGCTGCCCTCTTCGGGAAAGCGTTGGTGAATTCCTTGCATACCGATACCCCGGCCTACACGCGCATCTACGCGGAAAAGGCGATCCGGCGATTGTTCGGATCCGGCCGCTGCAGCGATTTGCTCGTCGATCGCCTACGCCTCCCCGAACACGCGTCGCGGAAGATGGCCAAACGCCTGAGCCGCCATCTTCGCCGCTGCGACGGCATCCTGCTGAGCGAGCGCGACCGCTGGAGCGGCGCCCGCGCCGAGCCAGGCTGCGCGGCCCTCGGTATCATGCGCCGCGGCATCGACAAGGCGCTCTACCACCCGGAAAAGCGCGACCGGGCAAGGCTGGAGCAGCGTTTCGGCATTCCCCAGGACCGGCCGGTCGTCGCCTTCGTCGGGCGCATCGATCAGGGCAAGCAGGTGATGACGCTGATCGAAGCGGTGCGGCATCTCGTGGCCAAGGGACTCGATCTGCACCTGCTGCTGATCGGCGAAGGCCCGGATCGCGAGACCGCCCGGTGCCTGCTGGGTCCCAGGGTGACGGCACCCGGCCATGTCGCGGAAGACGCCCTGCCCTGGCTCTACGCCTCGTCCGACCTCTTCGCCTTTCCCTCCCGGGTCGAGGTCTCGCCCAACGTCGTGCTCGAGGCCAAGGCCTCGGGCCTGGCCCCTGTCGTCGCCCCCGAGGGTGGCGGCCACCTGATTCGAACCGCCGGGGTCGATGGCCACATCGAGAGCCGCCTCGAGGCCAGGGCCTGGGCCGATACGATCGAGGCGCTCTGCTGTCAACCGGCCCTGCGCGCCGCGACCGGCCGCGCGGCGCGCGAGGATATCGAGCGCAATCGGCCGTCCTGGTCGGACGTCCTGCGCGAGGACCTCTTGCCGATCTGGGCCGCCGTGGCGACCAAGACCGAAGCAATCGGACAGCTCTATGCCCAGGGAACGGATCCTCATACTCATCCCGCATCCTGACGACGAGGTCGTCGGCTGCAGCGCGGCGATCGGGCGCGCCCGCGCCTCCGGCGCCAGCCTGTTCGGCCTCTATCTCACCTCCGGCGTGCCGCTCCGCGAGTTGCTCTGGCCCTGGGACCGTGCCGGGCGCGAGTTCATGGTCGAGCGGCGTTGGGCCGAAGCCCAGGCGGCCGCGGTCAGCCTCGGCCTGCTCTTCGTCGGACGCCAGCCCTTCGCGACGCGGACGCTGAAGGACCACATGGTCGAGACCTACTGGCGAATCGACGAAGCGCTCAAGGATGCGCGGGCGACGGAGCTCTGGGCGCCGGCCTACGAGGGCGGCCACCAGGACCACGATGTGGCCAACTTCCTGGCCAGCCGTTTTGCCGATCGGATCCGCGTGCGGGAATTCCCCGAATACAACTTCGTCGGCGGTCGCGTGTGCAGCCAGGCCTTCCACGATGCGGACGGCGAGGAAGAGGTGATCAAGCTGGTGCCGGAAGAGGCAGAGCGCAAGCGCGCGCGCCTGGCGCTCTACCGCTCGGAACAGGGCAATCTCGGTCACATCCGCGTCGAGCAGGAGTGCTTTCGCCCCCTAAGGCGCCGAGACTATGCCCGCCCACCCCATCCGGGACGGCTGTTCTATCAGCGTTTTCAGTGGGTGCCCCATCACCCCCGGATCGACTATTGCCGGCCCGAGGAGGTCTGTCAGGCTATCGCCCGCTTTTCCGCGGACCACCGGGGCCGCAGGGAGGCGTCGTCGAGAAGCACTTCTCGAAACGAGCCGCCGCGGGCCGACTCGCCGGGACGGGCTTGAGCGATGCCAAGCTGGCTCGCCCAGGCAATCGACATGCTGCGGCTCATGCCGAGCGGCGGTCCGGCCGTGTGCAACATCGCGATCACCAACGTCTGCAACGCGAAGTGCGATTTCTGCGGCTATGCCTTCGACAAGCAGCTCATCGCCGACCGCCGCTACCTGGGTTTCGACGATTACAAAGCGGCGCTGGGTATCCTCCACGCACGCGGTGTGCGCTACCTGACGCTGACCGGCGGCGAGCCGCTGCTGCACCCCCGGCTGGCGGAGATGGTCGCCGAGGCGGTCGGGCGCGGCTTTCGTCCCTCGGTGGTGACCAACGGCGCCCTGTTGCCCAAGCGCCTGGACGCACTGGTCGAGGCCGGCCTGAGAACGGTCTTCATCTCGCTGGACGCGGCGGACACCGCACTGCACGAGCGCAATCGCGGACTCACGGGTGTCTGCGCGAAGATCCGACACTGCAACGAGGCGCTGGGATGGCGTGGGGTCAAGACCATCGCCTCGGTGACCATCAACAAGCTGATCGGCGACTTCCGCGCCCTGATCGGCTTCGTCGAGGCGCTCGGCTTCGATACCGTCACCTTCTCCTACCCGAAGGCCGCGGCCCTGGGCTCGTCGTCGATGGTCTATTCCGACAGCTCGGCGCTGATCGACTATGCGCCGGCCGAGCTGATCGCTGCTTTCGAAGAGCTCCGCGCGCTGAAGGGTGACTTCGCGATCCTCAACCCGGCCGAGTCCCTGGCCGAGATGATCCGCCATCTGCGCGGCGAGACGGAGATCTTCCCCTGTTTCGGCGGCTACAAGTATTTCTACTTGGACTGGAAGCTCGACGTCTATCGCTGTGATTTCTGGGCCGAGAAGATGGGGACGATTGGGGAGTTCGCGGACAAGCCATTCATCCGCGACGGCTGTACGGCCTGCATGAGCGACTGCTATCGGGACTCGAGCGTGCTGCTGCACTTCCCGGTGGCGATCGGCGATGCCATCGGTCAGATCAGGCGTGGACGCCCCGACAAGGCCCTAGCGCTGCTCGCAACCAATAGCAACTGGCGCTCCGTGACCGCCTTGCTCGACGGTGCCGGCACGCTCTCCCGCCTGGCGCGCTTGGGCCGGCCGGAGGGTGGAACCCGCGGCGGCACAACGGTGGACCGCGGTCTTGCGCTCGGCCGGACTCACACCACCGGCGCGCCGTAGCCGTAGCTGTAGGGAACGGCGCCCGAGAAGGCGACCACGTCGCCCTGCTCGACCTGGTAGCCCGCCCTCACCGCATCGCCGACCAGACCCGGGGTGATGTCGCGGCCGTTGACCAGGACCAAGAACAGCTCGCTGTGCGGAATGCCGAGGCGGTCGGCGAGCTCGCCGACCGTGCTGCCGGCGGCCACGCTCAGCCGCTGACGCGGCCCGTCGCCGTTGGCGTAGCGGGCGACGCGGTTGAAAAGGCGCACCTCGATTTCGATCTCCGCGCCCTGTGAATTGTGTCCGATCTGCATTTCAGGCTGATCCTAGTTCCAGCGGCCAATACCCAGTCGCAATGAGCTGGACCTTTCCTGCGGCCGTCATTGCGAGCTGGCGTGAGCCAGAGTGGCAATCCAGAGCCACCGCGGGGGCGTCAGCCAGCTAGATTGCTTCGCTCCGCTCGCAATGACGAAGCCCCCCGCATGAATCGCACTCAACGCCGCTCGGTATTGCTCGAAGTCCAGAATTGCCGGTCTTGCCGGCGCCCGCCTTGACTTCCGACAAGCCGGGCCGCCCCGCCGTTGCCTACGGTCTCAGCCGCCGCCGCGCTGATAGGCCCGATAGAATCTTTCGAGAAAAGCGGCCTGCTCCTGCGCGGCGAAGCCCCGGAACTCGATCGCCACTTCCGAGCGCTCGAGCGACAGCAGGGCGCTCAGGCGCCGCGGCGGCAAGGGACGCAGCGAGATCGACAGGCCATGCTCGGCCGTGCCCGCGGTCACCTCGTGGCCCTCGACCCGGTAGGCGAGATCGCCCATGGCGCGCGGCAAATCGCGGAGAAAGACCTCCGGCGTCAGCGCCATATCCTTGATGACGGAACTCAAGGCCGTCGCTTAACCGCCTGCAACCGGTGGCCAAACCGCGATCGTGTCGCCATCGCGGACCGCCTGGGCCTCGCGGGCGCCGGGCGGCACGAACGCGCCGTTGAGCAGGACCAGATGACAGTGCTCACGCGGCACGTTCAGGCTGTCCAAGGCCGAGCCGATGGTGGCATCGCCGGGCAAGGCCAGGCGAATGGCGTTCTGGACCGCACCCGACGGCAAATAGTCGCCGAGCGAGGCATAGAGCTTGATGGTCGCGTTGGTGGTCATGCGTGGCCTTCCTCCAGCCGAAAAAAGTAGGGGCTGACCCCAAAGCTGGCAAGCGCCGCCATGCCGGAAGGGCTGCGGCCGGCCGGTCCAAGCCCATCGTTTGCTTTGATATGACCGGCATTTGCCGTGCGTCTCCGACTATCGTGCAATTGCATCCGCCACGGCTCAGCGGCTAAGCTAATATTGAGTCCGAGGGCCACCGGGGACGATCCGGTGATGACCTCGTCCAAACCTGCAAATAACAATGTCAGGGGGGACGTTAGTCCATGGAGAGATCACTACATATCGACCCCGAGAAGTGTACGGGCTGCCTGCAGTGCGAGCTGGCTTGCTCATACGACAACGAGGGGGCCTTCAATCCCACCAAGTCACGCATCAAGGTCTTCAAGTTCCACGACGAAGGCCGTTTCGTGCCCTACACCTGCACGCAATGTGACGAAGCCTGGTGCATGCGCGCCTGCCCGGTGGACGCGATTTCGATCGACCGTGCCACCGGCGCCAAGGTGGTCTCCGACGCGCTCTGCGTGGGCTGCAAGGTCTGCACGATCGCCTGCCCCTTCGGGACGATCAATTACAACGCCGACACCGGCAAGGTGATCAAGTGCGACCTCTGCGAGGGCGAGCCGGAATGCGCCAAGGCCTGCCCGACCGACGCGATCACCTATATCGATGCCAACCTGACCGGCCTGGAGCGGATGCGCAACTGGGCCGCCAAGACCGACGCCGGCCTGCGGGCCGAAGGCTGAGGCAAGGGAGGTTCTGAAATGGCTTGGGCAAGACAGATTCTGCGCGTCGACCTTTCGGCGGGGACCGTCAAGACGGAGCCGCTGAATATGGATTGGGCCCACCGCTACCTCGGTCAGCGCGGCCTGGCGACCAAATACCTGACCGAGGAGATCGACCCGAAGGTCGATCCGCTCGCACCGGAGAACAAGCTGATCATGGCGACCGGTCCTCTGACCGGAACCTGCGCCTCGACCGCCGGCCGCTATTCGGTGATCACCAAGGGCGCGCTCACCGGCGCGATCGCCTGCTCGAACTCCGGCGGCTTCTTCGGCAATGAGATGAAGAACGCCGGCTACGACATGATTATCTTCGAGGGCCGCTCGCCGAACCCGGTCTACCTGCTGGTCGAGGACGAAAAGGCCGAGCTGCACGACGCCTCGGCGTTCTGGGGCACCTCGGTCTGGGATACCGAAGAGGGCATCAAGGCCAAGCACCAGGATCCGCTGATCCGGGTTGCCTCGATCGGCGTCTCGGGCGAGACCGGCTGCAAGTATGCCTGCGTGGTCAACGACATGGACCGCGCAGCGGGCCGCTCCGGCGTGGGCACGGTCATGGGCTCGAAGAGCCTCAAGGCCGTGGCGATTCGCGGCACGCGCGGCGTCAAGGTCGACGACTTCTCGCGCTTCATGCAGGAGACCGCCAAGGGCAAGCAGGTGCTGGCCGAGAACGCGGTCACCGGCCAGGGCCTGCCGA
>JAKSDN010000376.1 GCA_022360075.1 Kiloniellales bacterium
ACGGCGTAGAGCAGGGCCGTGGGCGTATCCTGGGCGAAGGTGATCGCAACCAAGGCGCCTGCGGTGATCGCCAGACCGGTCGCGAAGACGAAGCGGGTCGGAAAGCGATCGAGGGCTTTTCCGACCAGGGGCATGGCGAGCACCATCGTGATGGCCGAGATGGTAAAGGCCCTGGCCGCCGTCTCGGTGGCGACGCCTTGGCCGCTCAGGATCGTCACCTGGTAGAAGTGGAGGGTCGTGACCAGCATGGCGATCGCGAACCAGCCGAGCGACAGGATGTAGAAGGTCGCGGTCCGCAAGGCTTCACGCAGCGTCAGGCCGTCCAGCGCCTCGCCGCCGTCTTCCTCGCCTTTCGGCTCGGGCGCGCCGTCCGGCCTGAGGCCAAGGTCCTCCGGACGATTGTGCACCAGCAAAAGCACGGGCGGCAGCATCAGCAGCCAGGTCGTGGCCCCGAGCACGAACCAGGCGGTGCGCCAGCCGACCGTCTCGACCAGGAACTGCGAGAGCGGCGGATGGATCGCCATTGAGACGGCGAAGCCCAGCGCCATCAGGCTGAGCGCGAAGCCGCGGCGCCGGTTGAACCACTGCGAGACCAGGTTGGCGCAGTTGAGCATCAGCGAGCCCTGGCCGAGGAAACGCAAGGCGCCGAAACAGACAGCGAGCCAGAGGAAGTTCATGGCGGCGCCGAAGGCGAGGCAGGAAACGCCCAGCAGCAGCACGACGACGGTCGTCATGCGCCGTGGCCCGAAGCGGTCGACGAGGCGCCCCATCTGCGGCAGGCAAAAGGCCGCGACCAGGGTGGCGAGACCGTAGGCGGTCGCGATCGTCGCGCTGCCGATCCCCAGATCCTCGCTGATCGGGCCGACGAAGACGCTGAAGGTATGGGACTGGCCTGGACCGCTGGCAAAGATACCTAGGCCGGCGACGCCGACGATGACCCATCCGTAGAAGAAGCGATTGCCGACGCGATTGAGGATCTGGGCGCGAACGCCGCTTTCGGACACGCGGCTCATCCCGACTCGGTCGACGGCCGCGCGCAGGGCTCTTGCCGAACGGGGCGTGGCAGCCCCGTCGCTTCGCTCAAGGCCGTCGCCGCGCGTAACGCGCTATTCCAATCCCATGCGGCTTGTCCAGCGTCGGTCATCGCGTTCCCGCTTCCCGTCGTAGCCACCGCGGGAACGGCGATCCGTCCTCATGCGGCCAGGCAAATGCTTGTAGACCAAGCGCCGAGGAAAGTCTCGCCGTGAACGGCGAAAGGCCTGGGTTCGCCGCTTCGGGCCCGCCGCATTAACCATCCGGTTCGAGCACAATTGGATTCTGAGTCGGTTTCCTGTATCAATGTATGCACAAAAATCGGCAATGACTTGCCTCAAGATAAAACGAACAGGCACCGAAAAGGCTTACGTGCAACTACGGGAGGAAGACCAAAAATGGGAAAGAGACATCTGCTGAAGGTCGCGGCGATCGCCGTCGTGGCCGTCGGCACCGGCGTCGCGTTGTCCACCTCTGCCGAGGCGCAAGGGCGCGTCAAATGGAAGATGCAAAGCACCTTCGGCAGCACTCTGACCCACTTGGGTCCGGCCGGCGTGCGTTTCGCCGAGGACGTCAAGGTGATGACGGACGGCAAGTTCGACATCAAGTTCTTCGAGCCCAATGCTCTCGTGCCGTCGCTGGAGTGCTTCGACGCGGCCTCTAAGGGCTCGGTCGACTCCTGCTACACGACGCCGGGCTATCACGCGGGCAAGATCCCGGCCGTGCAGTTCTTCACCACGGTGCCCTTCGGTCCGCAGATCGGCGAGTTCCTGGCCTGGAAGTGGTTCGGCGGCGGCGACGATCTGCGCAACGAGATCTACGGCGAGTTCGGCCTCACCGCGTTCGACATCCAGTGCATCGGTCCGGAGACCTCGGGCTGGTTCAAGGAGCCGGTGGGCTCTCTCGACGATCTGCGTGGCCTGAAGATGCGCTTCTTCGGTCTTGGCGCGCAGGTCATGCAGAAGCTCGGTGTCAGCACGCAGTTGCTGGCCGCGGCCGAGATCTATCCTGCGCTCGAGCGTGGCGTGATCGATGCGACCGAGTTCTCGATGCCGAACATGGATATCGCCCTCGGCTTCCACCAGATCGCCAAGAACAACTACTATCCGGGCTGGCATCAGCAGGTCTCCTGCAGCGAGATCCTGATGAACACCGCGAAGTACGACGAGCTGTCGGACCAGTACAAGCGGATCCTTCACGTCGCCGGCCGGGCGCAGGCGATCTACACCTTCGCCGAGACCGAGGCCCAGAACTTCGTGGCCATGGGCGAGATGAAGGAGAAGTACGGGGTTACGAACCGGCGTTGGACGAACGAGCAGCTTGGCGAGTTCGAGAAGGCCTGGTCCGAGGTCCTGCAGGAGAAGTCGGCCGAGGATCCGCTGTTCAAGAAGGTAGCGGATCACTACGCCGATTTCCGCGCCCGCTACAAGATCTGGGCTGATGCCCAATCCTTGGAAGCGACCTATCTGACGCGATAGATAGGCGCGCCTTTGTGCGCCGATGACCTTCGGTAATGAGAGACGCTGGAGCCCGTTCGTCCGGGCTCCAGCTCTCTTGCTATCGCCATTGATCGAGTAAGCATCATGGAGCAGTTGCTCAGGCTCGGCAGCCGGCTGAACGGCAAGGCGTGGATCTTGATCCTGGCTCTTGTCGTGCTGGCTGGGGCCTTGATTTCTATTGCCGGGATGGCGCCGGAGCAGCAGGAAGAGCTGCTTTGGACGGTGCAGGACTTCCTGCCGATCATCATGTTCATGTCCTTGGCAATCTTCCTTTTTTCCGGCTACCCGGTGGCCTTCATCTTGGGCGGTTTCGCCCTCTTGTTCGGCTTGATCGGATACCTGCTCGGCACCTTCTCGGTTATCGAGTTCTTCAATTTCCTGCCGCGCGTTTGGGGCCAGGCTGCCGAAAATCTGGTTCTGGTGGCCGTGCCGGCCTTCGTCTTCATGGGCATCATGATGGAGCGAAGCGGCGTGGCGCACGAACTGCTCTATTGCGTGCAGGTTCTGCTGAAGCGCGTGCCCGGCGCACTGGCGCTGGCCGTGACCATCATGGGCACGATCCTGGCCGCCATGACCGGCATCATCGGCGCGTCGGTGACCATGATGTCGGCCCTCGCTCTGCCGACCATGCTCCGGCAGAAGTACAGTAAGGAGCTGTCGTGCGGGGTGATCGCGGCCTCGGGCACGCTGGGCATCCTCATTCCGCCCAGCATCATGCTGATCATCATGGCCGACCTGATGTCGGTCTCGGTCGGCAACGTCTTCATGGCCGCGCTTCTGCCGGGCCTCGTGCTGGCCGGTTTCTATCTCACCTTCGTTGCGCTGCGCTGCTGGATGAACCCGACTCTGGCGCCGCCGCTACCGCCCGAGCTCCTGCAGGTCCCCGAAGGCGGCATGATGCGCATGCTGCTGCGCGCCTTCTTTCCGCCGGTGTTCCTGATCGGCTTGATCAAGGGCGGAATCCTAGTCGGTTTCGTCACCCCCAGCGAAGCGGGGGCGCTCGGTGCGTTCGGCGCAATCCTGCTGGCCATGGCGAACGGCAGGCTGCAAAAGGGCGTCATGGCCTCGGTCTGCCATTCCAGTGCGCGCACCGTCGCCATGATCTTCTTCATCATCATCAGCGCGACCTGCTTCGCCTATGTCTACCGCTCGCTCGGCGGCGACGACATCGTCGAGCATCTGATCCACGAGGCCGGCCTCGATTCCTGGGGGCTGCTGATCCTGATCATGGCGATCACCTTCTTCCTGGGCTTCTTCCTCGACTGGATCGAGATCACGCTGATCGTCTTCCCGGTCTTCGCGCCCTTGGTCGCGGGCCTGGACTTCGGCGATCACGTCGCCAAGGCCGACATCGTCTTCTGGTTCATCACCCTGATGGCGATCAACCTGCAAACCTCCTTCCTGACCCCACCCTTCGGCTTCGCCCTGTTCTATCTCAAGGGCATCGCGCCGAAGGAGATCAAGATCCAGCACATCTATCGCGGGATCATTCCCTTCGTGTTGCTGCAACTCGCGGCCCTGATCGCCGTGATCACCTTCCCGCAGGCGGCCTTGTGGGCCATGCACGCGGCCTACGGTTAGAGGGGAACTAGGAGATGGTTCAAAACAACGTCGATAGCTTTCCGGACCTGCCGGGCTGGATCCCCAAGGCCATGCGGGTCAGCGATCTGCTGCGCCGCTTCGTCGATCGCGTG
The DNA here is from genome assembly GCA_022360075.1 of Kiloniellales bacterium. The sequence goes on from JAKSDN010000376.1 coordinate 4,226, forward strand.
GGGCGCTTCGGCTCGTGGATGATCCTGCCGGTGGTCCTGATCACCGTCTTCGATGCGAGCATGCGCAAGATCTCGACCATTCAGGTCTGGATGGTCGAGAACGTGAGCTTCGTCTTCGGCTCGACCATCCTTCAAGAGCTGCAGTGGCATTTCCACACCGCCCTCTTCGCGCTCGTGCTGGGCTACGGCTACATCAACAACACCCACGTGCGGGTCGATCTGGTCCGCGAGAACCTGGCCTTCCGCAAAAAAGTCTGGCTGGAGTTCCTCGGCCTGACGATCTTCATGATCCCCTTTTGCCTGATCATCATTTGGTTCGCCGTCGATTGGGTGCACACGTCCTACGCGCTGGGCGAGATCTCCGCCTCTCAGGTCGGTCTCACCCATCGTTGGATCATCAAGTCGGTGCTGCTGAGCGGGCTCTGCGTGGCCGCGGTGGCGGGCGTCTCGGTCTGGCTACAGGTCGCCGTCGTCATTTGGGGGCCGCAGGATATGCGTTTCCAGCTCATGACCTTGGAATGGCCCGAAGAGGAACAGCGGGTCGAGGGCAAGAAGCGGATCGTGCTGGACGAGGAGCCGGAGATCAGTCTCGGCGGCCCGCCGGGAGCGAAGACCGTGTCGGAGGCCAGCTCATCGTCCAGCTAGGAGCCGAGCGGTGGCTGTGGTTTGCCCAAAGGTACCAAGGGGCCGGCCCAAGCCGGCTCGCAATGGCACCATGAGAATCGACAGCGAGCGATGCAGCTTGGTTTGAGGTGAACTCCCCTTGGACTGGTACGCCTACATCAAGAAGTACGTCTGGGACGACAACAAGACGCCCTATTTCGTCGCCGTCCCGAAGCTGAGCAAGAGCCAGGCCGAGCACGAGCTCTTCTCCTACACCTTCTTCATGGGCCTGTTGTTCGCGATCATCTCGATCGTCTCGCTGACCGACAACGCGGTCTACGGCAAGTCGAGCCTGGTGGCGCTCTATGCCTTCACCGTGTCGACGGCTGCCGTCCTGTTCGGCCTGACCAAGCTGCTCTATGCCGTCGCCTACCTCGCCGCCGCGCCCGCCGTGGCCTTGGCGGTCCTGGCTTATGTCTTTCTCGTCGGTCTCGCGCCGGACCTCGCCTCGATCGACAAGGTCGTGATCATCGTCATCGCCGTGGCCCTGCTGCGATATTCGCTCAGGGTCATGGCCATCACGAGGATCTACCCGAGCCTTCGGGACGGGTCTTCCCAGGTCTAGCCAGGCCGGGTCCGTGGCGCGCGTCAAGGACAGCAAGGGCCCGACGCCGGAGATGTCCGGCGAGGCGCCGCGCGTTCGGTTGAGCGAAAGACTGAGACGCCTCTTTCGTCCGCACCTGCGCGCCTATGCCCTGGGGGCTCCGGCCGTCGTCCTCGTCGATCTCGTCGTCTCGGACGGCTGGTGGTTCTTCTGGCCGATCCTCGTCTGGGGCCTTCTGCTCGCGGCACACTACCTTTTCGCGGCCAGCCTCGGCGTCGACGACGACTGGGCCCAGCGACGGGCCGACGAGGTGGCGGACAAGGCCTACGATTTCAGCCATATCGAAGACATCCGGCAGCGCTACGAGAGCGTCAAGGAGCCGCGCGCCGAGGAGAAGGAAAAGCCGGAAAGCTGAGCCTTCGGCTCTTGTCCTCCGCGAGGGACCTGCTAGAAGTGAAATCCGCTCCTCGGCCCTGTGAAGGGCGGGTCTTCAAGTGAAGGTGACAGGAACGCCAGGCTATGCTCCATCTGTTACTTTGCTCGCCTCCAGTCTTTGGTGACGTCAGAGGGGCAAAAGTCCGGGCTAGGATGGATCGGCGTTCTGCGACCGGAACGACAAGGGGCTTGGGGCGCTGGACAAACAGCCTGCGTGCTTCGAGACGCGCTCTGTCGAGCGCTCCTCAGCATGAGGAGCAATCTTAATGCCAGCAAAGGCCTTCCTCATGCCGAGGAGCCCCAAAGGGGCGTCTCGAAGCACGCACCCCAGCGCGGCAGCCAAGATCGGAAAGCGCCACCACCGCTCGATACGGCCAACATGGCCCGGACTTTTGACCCTCTTACTTGGCGACAGCCGCAATCGGTTCATGCGACAGCGCGAATGTCGGATCACCAGATGAGCTTCGCAAGTCGTCGAAGAGTCCTTCTCGTCAATTTCAGCCTTGTCGTCGGACCGATACTAGCCCTGGAGGTGCTGGCCCGCTTGGCAGGGTTCGTTTACAACGATTTTCGGCTCTACTACTTGTTCTATGGCTTCGACAGCCCGGGCCTGCATCTGACGACCAACGTCGATGTGTTCGACGGTTACTTCAAGTTCCAGCCAGGCGTGCAGGTAACGCAAGGCCCATTGGAAGACCTGCGCATCCCAAGTCAAATAAACAACATTGGACTCAGGGGTAAATCCGATGTCGTTATCGACAAGCCCGATGATCTGATAAGAATTATTTCACTCGGAGGTTCTAGTACTTTTGGCTATCATGCGAGGGATGAATACACTTATCCCTATTTGCTTGAGAAGAAGCTGAGGGAGAAGAACCCCGATTGGAACATACAGGTCATAAACGCCGGCGTCCCGAACTACGATTCATCGACTATCTCGGCCATATTTACCGAAGAATTGGCCGATTACAGGCCCGACGCCATAACCTTGTACACCGCCTACAACGATGCGGTGGCTGTTCTCGATGCGAACTGGCCTCAGCGAGTCTCGCGTTGGCTCTATGATCACGTGGCGGTCTATGTCGCCATGGCGAGGTTCCTCAAGTCGGTCATGAGCATCGAGCTGTACTCGAAATGGACCCGCTATGTGGCCGCTCCAACCGACCACTACGTCGACCAGCAGATCTCGCTACACGTCGATCGCTACCGCCACAATGTCGGGAGAATCGTGGATCTTGCCAGAGAAGTCGGCAGCCTCGTGGTCCTGATCCGTCAGCCCATGGGGCTCACCTACCGGGCAACCGACAACCGGCTGGATTACGAGCAGACGGTCCAGGCAGCCCGCTCACGCCTGGCGCAAGGCGATCCGCTCGCCGACAACGAGATCACCCTGCTGATCCATTCCGCCCTGTTGGATGTTCTCGACGAGTTCGCTGCGGAGGAGGATGACGTCATCCTGGTCGACAACGTGCGCCTGGTCGATGCCCAGAAGGAACGCTTGCTGACCTACGTTCATCTCTCCGAGGAAGGAAACGATGCTTTGGCCGGTGCTCTCGCGGGAGCGCTGGCGCCGAGGCTGGCCGAACGCTTCCCTGTGTCCGAAGCGAGGTCTCCCGCCTCGCAGTGACCATCGTGCCGAGCATGCGCGATGCCAGGCGACGACGAAGGCGGCGCGCCTGAACCGGAGCGCGGCGGACGGCGGTTCTCAGGCCCGGCGATAGGCCTCCAGGAAATCGCGGTCGATTTCGATGCCGAGGCCCGGCCCGCTCGGCGGCGCGGCCGTGCCGGCCTGCTCGGCGACCTGGCGCTCGATCTCGAGCGGTGTCTTCAGCACGCCCTCCTTGAAGCGGTTCGGTATCGTGTCGTACTCGAGCATGGGCTGGGCCGGATGGGCGCCGCCGGGCAGGTCGGGCACGGCGACCGAGAGATGGAGGTTGGTGGCGAGCGCGACGCCCGAACCCCAGACGTGGTTGATCACGGGCACCAGATGGCTGTGGGCCAGCGCCAGCACCTTGCGCTGCTCGGTGATGCCGCCGAGGCCGCAGACCTCGGGCTGGAGGATATCGACGCAGCGGCCCTCGATCAGATCGCGGAATCCCCAGCGCGTGAACTCGGCCTCGCCGCCGGCGATCCGCACGCCCAGCTTGGCGCGCAGCTCGCGGTAGCCGGCCCGATCTTCCGGCGCGACAGGTTCCTCGAACCAGTAGACTCCGAGGCGCTCGAGGTGGGGGCCGAGCGCCATGGCGTCGTCGATGGCGTAGGCGTGGTTGGCGTCGACCATGAGCTGCATGTCGGGACCGATGCCGTCGCGTACGGCCTCGACGAGCGCGATGTCCCGCTTGAGGCCCAGGCCGACTTTCATCTTGGTCGCACCAAAGCCGGCGGCCTTGATGGCCGCGGCCTCGGCCTTGAAAGCGTCGGCGAGATCGTCGCGCTTCTGCAACATCATGCCGTAGCCGTAGACCGGCACGCGCTCGCGGAAGGCGCCGCCGAGCAGGGCGTAGAGCGGCTGGCCGAGGGCCTTGCCGGCGATGTCCCAGAGCGCGATGTCGACGCCGGACAGCGCCTGGATCGGCATGCCCTTCTGGCCGTGGTCGCGCAGCAGATTGTAGACCTTGTGCCAGATCACCTCGCGCGCGAGCGGGTCCATGCCGAGCACCATTGGTTGGATCACCTGCTCCACGATCGCCTTGTTGGCGACGGCAATGTTGCCGGGACCGAAGCACTCGCCCCAGCCGACCAGTCCCTCGTCGGTCTCGACCTCGACCAGGTGGGCGCTGCGATGGGTGAAGTACTGCTGCGAATAGCCGAGCTCTTCCTCGAGCGGGTATTGCAGCACGTGGCTGGTGATCCGGCTGATCTTCATGCGGTTGGGTCCCCTCTTTGCCGCCCTCCGACAGCTTCACCGCGGCTTGCGCGCCTGTCCAGGGTGTGCGACTAGCCTGGTGTCGGCGCATCGATCCTTGGCCTGATGGCGACCACGATGCCTTTCACGCTGAAGCCCCTGTCCGACGCCCTCGGCGTCGAGGTTTTGGAACTCGATCTCAGACTTGCGCTCGACCCGCGCGAGGCCGAAGCGCTTTACCGGGCCTGGCTCGCGCACGGTCTGTTGCTGTTCCGGGGGCAGAGCCTGTCGGCCGACGAGCAGGTGCGGGTCGGCGCCCTGTTCGGCCAAGTCGAGCGGAACCGCACGCCGGAGGAGGGCGCGCCCGGTGCTGCGCGCATCCGCTACGTCGCCAACCGGTCGGTCGCGGGCAAGGCGGGCATCCTGCCCGACGGCGCGATGCTGCATCACAGCGACTGGTGCTATCGCGACAGGCCCTACAAGGCGGGCCTGCTGTTCGCGCAGCAGGTCCCCGAATCCGGCGGCGAGACGGTCTTCGCCAGCGCCGAGCGGGCCTATGCGACCTTGTCGCCCGACCTCAAGGCGCGCATCGCCGGTCTCCGCGCGGTGCAGGCTTACGCCTATCAGGAGACCGAGCGCCCGGCGACCTTCGATCCGGAGGCGCAGCGAGCCGAGCATCCCGTCGTCGTCGGCCATCCGGAGACCGGGCGTTCCCTGCTCTTCGTCAATCGGCTGATGACCGAGCGGATCGTCGGCCTGGCGCGGGAAGAGAGCGAGGCCCTGCTCGCCGAGCTCTTCGACCACCTGGAGCAGCCGGCCTTCGCTTATGTCCATCGCTGGCGCCGGGGCGACCTGCTCGTCTGGGATAACTTGGCAACCCAGCACGGCCGCCGTGACTTCGATCCCGGCGTGCCGCGAATCCTGCGCCGTATCACGATCCGCGGTGAGCGGCCAGGAGCCGCGGTTCAGGCGGCCGGCTCCGCCTGAAACAAGGACACGCCCGCCTCGGCGAACATCTCGGCCGTGAGATCGAGCCGGAAGGTCTCGGCGATGCGCGGATCGTGGCAGGCGGGCGCGATCACCTCGGCGAGACCGGCCTGAATGATCATGGCCGCGCAGACGCTGCACGGCATCAGCGTGGCGTAGAGCCGGTAGCCGGTCAGGTCGCGGCGCGCGGAGATGATCGCGTTGCGCTCGGCATGCACGGTCATGTCGTACTTGACGTTGCGGTCCTGCAACCGCTCCAGGCTGTCCTCGACACCGGCCGGCAGGCCGTTGAAGCCGGTCGAGACGACTCGGCGGTCCGGGCTCGTGATCACGCAGCCGACCTTCGTGCTGGGGTCCTTGGACCAGCCGGCGACCAGTTCCGCCATCGCCAGAAAGCGCCGGTCCCAGTGATCGAGGCAGCGCGGCGGCGTTGTTTCGAGGCCCGACATGATGCGTCCCGGTTTGCGCGCTGCTGCTTGTCAGGTCAAGGGCTTGGGCCGGCGCCGACGGCGGCAGGCCGGCATTTGGCGCGAGTCTGTTGCACTCACACGCCAATTCTCGGATATAATTCGTGAATATGGGCTCTCGGATCGGCCCTGGGGGTAGGGCCGAGCCGACGGATTGTTTTGGCTGCCGTGATGGCCTGCCGCGGCCGGAGATTCGACGGGGAGATGCAGCTATGCCTTCGCGCAGCTTGATGCTCGGCGCGTTGGTCTGCCTGAGCGCGACGGCGCAGCTTGCGCTCGACAGCAGCCTGGTCCGGGCGGAAGACGAGCAAGCGGTGGTCCCTTCTCTGCACGAGCTTTCGCAGACCGGCGAAGCCGCGGCGTCCTACGAAGGCGACTACGAGAACGGGATTCCGCACGGCAAAGGCGTCATGACTTGGCCCAACGGCGACCGCTACGAGGGCGACTTCGCCGAGGGCAATCGCAGCGGGCGCGGAACCTATAGCTGGGGCGCCGAAAGCGAATGGGCCGGCCATCGCTACGAAGGCGACTTCCAAGAAGGTCGCCGAACCGGCCGCGGCACCTATACCTGGGCCAACGGAGACCGCTACGAAGGCGACTTCATCGAAGGCGAGCGCTCGGGCAAGGGCGTGTGGACCGGGGCGGACGGAGGCAGCTACGAAGGCGACTTCGTCGAAGGCCAATTCCATGGCCGTGGCATCCTGACCTGGCCGAACGGCCAGCGTTACGAGGGCGACTTCGTCGAAGGGCGCATGCAGGGCAAGGGCGTCATGCTGCGGTCGAACGGCGATCGTTACGAAGGCGACTTTCTCGACGATCAGCCGGCCGGCCAGGGCCTTTGGGTCCGGGCCGACGGCGTGCGCTACGAAGGCCAGTTCGCCAACGGCGAGCCGCAGGGCGACGGGCTCTACACCTGGCAGGAAGGCACGACCTTCGAGGGCCAGTTCCTCGACGGCGGGCCGCACGGCAGCGGCACCTGCCGCAGCCCCTCCGGCCGTACCGCCCGCTGCGAGTACGACCGCGGGCGCTTCCTGCGCTGGCTGGAGTGAGCGCAGGGCCCGACGCCGTAGCGGCTCTCACGACTTGAGGGCAAAGCGGCGCGGTCAGGGACGGGGGACGACGATGACCTCTTCGCTGCGGTAGCGGCCCCGGCACTCGGCGAGCGAGCGCTTGACGATCGCCCGCTCGAACTGCGAGTCCAGGATCAGCCAGCGTTTGCGCAGCGGCTCCGGCACGCCGCAGTCCCGCAGCACCTCGCCGAGCAGGGCGTGGCGCGCGGCGAAGGCCTCGGCGGTCACGAACATGTGGTGATGGGCGTCCTTCGGCGAACGGCCGCCATAGACGTTCGGACCGCCCATCAACCCGGCCCAGAAGTCGTTCTGCTGGGATTCGACGATCTCGCGCTTAGAGCGCACGAAATAGCCCTTCAGCCAGGGATGCGCGAACAGCCGGTCGTAGAGGCAGCGATGCACGCGCCCAAGACAAGGCGCGCCACCGATCTCCTCGAAGAAGCTGCCGCCGAGCAGCGCTCTGCCTTTGACGACGTTCACCTGGACCCCGTTCGCGCGGAAAACGCGGGGTCAGGCTAGGCGAGGGGCCTTGTCGATGGGTTAACCGGCGAAGCGGCCCAGGCAAACCGCCCTATTCGGCCCGCACCCGCATTTGGATCGGGCCTTCGGAGAGCTGGTTGACGAACTGGTGGACGTGGGCGCTGCCCGACTCGTCGAGCGTCTCGGTCAGGCCGGTCCAGATGATCCGGCCGTCGTGGATCATCGCCATGTGGTCGGAAATCTGGCGCGCCGAGGACATGTCGCTGGTGATGATGACGGCCGTCGCCTTGAGCTCCTCGACCAGGCTGTTGATCAGTTCGTTGATTCGGTTGGTCATGATCGGATCGAGCCCGGCGGTCGGCTCGTCGAGGAACAGGATCTCCGGGTTGGTCGAGATCGCGCGGGCGATGCCGACGCGCTTCTGCATCCCGCCGGAGAGCTCGGAGGGATAGAGATCGGCCGTGTCCGGGGTCAGGCCGACGGCGATCAGCTTCTCGACCGCGAGCTGCCGCGCCTGCTTGGCGCCCATATGGCGGTAGTGAGTGAGCTGGAAGGCGATGTTCTCCCAGACCCGCAGGCTGTCGAACAGGCCGGAGTACTGGAAGAGGACGCCGATACGGTCCATGAAGCGGGTGCGCTGGGCCGCGCCGTATTCCGTTGTCTCCTCGCCGTCGACCTTGACGCTGCCGCTGTCGGGCGGAATGAGGCCGACGATGCACTTCAACAGCAGCGACTTGCCCGAGCCCGAAGTGCCGAACAGGACCAGCGACTCGCCCTTGGCGACCCGCAGGTCGATGCCACGCAGCACGTGGTTGTCGTCGAAACTCTTGGTCAGGCCGGCGACGTCGATCTTGGCCGGCTGGTTGTCAGCCATGTCCTAAGGACGATCCCCCACGTGAAGTGCCCGCATTCCTGTTCGTTTGTTGCCGGGGGTATATCAGGGGGCGGCGCGGGAGCCAAGGTTGGGCCCTTTCTTGGTCCGCTTTGCGGACGCCCCCACCCTAACCCTCCCCAAAAGGGGGAGGGAAAAGGTGTTCTGAATCATGGCAGTATCTCCTTCCCCCTTGATGGGGGAGGGGTGGGGTGGGGGTGAGGACGCCGCAGGCGGTACAAACGCTACATGTGTGATTCCTTAGCGCCTGGAGGGAGAAGGAACCGAGGCGGCGCGTTTTCAGCGCCTGGGGCCGAGCCCCGCTTCCGCGATCACCGCGGCGATGGCGTCGGCTTTCTGCAGCGGGGCCATGAGATGGACGCCGGCGACGCCCGGGATTTCGCGCAAGCCCTCGATCAGCTCGACGCAGAGGCGCCGGCCCTCGGCGGCCGGATCGGCGGCGGAGTCCAGGCGGTCGATCAGGCCCTCCGGCAGACTGACCCCGGGCAGGCTGTCGCGGATCCAGCGCGCCGAACGCGCCGAGGCGATCGGGCCGATGCCGATCAGGAACTTGAGGCGCTCGGTCAGGCCGAAGTCCGCCAGGCGGGCCAGATAGCGTCGGGCCAGGTCGAGGTCGAAGCAGAACTGGGTTTGGATGAAGTCGGCGCCGGCCTCGGCCTTGGCCAGCAGGCTGGTCGGGCGCCAGTCGGCGGGTGGGTCGAGCGGGCTGTCCGCGCCGCCGATCAGAAAGCGCGGGGCCGGCTCGATCTTCCGGCCCGAGGGTAGGGCGCCGGCGTCGCGCATGTCGCGGGCGAGCTTCATGACGCCGCGCGAGTCCAGGTCATAGACCGGCTTGGCGTCCGGCAGATCGCCGCCGTCCGGGCTGTCGCCGTGCAGGATGAGCAGGTTCTCCACGCCCTGGGCGGCCGCGCCCAGCAGCCCGGCGGCCAAGGCGATTCGGTTGCGGTCGCGGCAGGTCACCTGGAGCACCGGTTCGAAGTCCGCGGCCTTCAAGATGGCGGCGGCGGCGAAGCTCGACATCGCGACGCGCGCGCCCGCGCCGTCGGTCACGTTGATGGCGTCGGCGTAGCCGCGCAGCGGCGCGGCGCGCGCGAGCAGGGTCGCGGGATCGGCCGAGAGCGGCGGCACGATCTCGGCCGTCGCCACGAAGCGGCCGGCCGAGAGCTTCTCGCGCAGGCTGGGAATCATCGTCAGGCTGTCGGCCATGCACCGGCCTTTCTCGTGCTGCGGACCGGGCTCCGCCCCGATGGGCGACGCCCGGCGCTCCCAATAGCGGAGGCGGGCCGCGCAACGCAAGCCGTCGGCACCCCGACGTGGTGCCCGTCAGGATTTCATTCGAACACGACCGAATTCGTCACTCGCCGCGCAGCTTGGCCTGGACCGAGCCGGGCTCGAGCGATTCCAGGTAGACCTCGGGATGGGTCAGCATGTCCTCGATCCGCGTAAGGAAGCCCTGCGCGACGGTCGAGTCGAAGTCGATCTCGCGCATGATGCGTCGCAGGGCGGAGTTGCCGGACTCGAAGCGCTGCATCTGCGCCACGGTATCGCGCGCGAGCGCTTCGCCAAGCTGCCAGTCGTCGCCGTAGACCCCGCTGTCCTCGGGTACGTCCCAATAGTGCCACTGGCCCTCGTCGTCGAGGCTGATGGTCGGGAACTTCAGCCACTCCGCGTTCCACCAATCGGCGTTGGCCTCGGCCTTCTGCTCGGCCTCCTCGACGATTTCCTGGACCGCCTCGCCGTCCGCCGGATCCTTGTCATTGTCCATTTGGGCCTCCGATTCGCCTTGTTCGCCCAGGCCTCGACCATCGCATCGCGGCTCCGAACCATAGCACGTCGGGTCGTGGTGCTCCGGCGCCATCGGCACTGGCCGCAAACTCATCCTTGCGGGCGCCACCGCCCTTGCCTTGTTAGCAAGGCTTAACAGATCGTTCACATCACTAGTCTAGTTGGTATGAGCTACGCCAATTGCTCGTGATGTGGGAGTCGGTCGCTCCATGACCGATACTCCAAATATAGCCGGCGAGGAAGCCCGCGCGGCGTCGAAGATCCCGTTCCGCCTTCGCCTCAAGGCCTGGTGGGAGGGCTACGATCTCGACGTGCGCCCGAAAGACGCCACCGAAAGCGATTCCGGCGCCGGGACAGCGCGAAGCCAAGAGCCGGCCAAGACCTTCGAGCGTTGGGACGAGAGCCATATAGAGATCCTGCAGTCGATCTGGGGCGGCGACCACGTGACCGCCGGCACCGACGCGGAGATCCTGCGTTTGGTGAAGCCCCTCGGGCTCAATCCCTCGACGAGCCTGCTCCACCTGGGCGCCGGGCTGGGCGGCGCGGCGCGGCTGATGGCGAAGAACTTCGGGACCTGGGTCACCGGCCTCGAGAGCGAGCCCAAGCTGGTGGAGGCCGGCATGGCGCTCTCGAAGCGCGCGGGCTTCGAGAAAAAGGCGCCCGTCCATCGCTTCGACCCCGAGGCTCCTGACCTGGAAAGCAAGCGTTTCGACTGCATCTTCGCCCACACCGCCTTCTTCGCCATTGAGGACAAGAACGCGCTGCTGAAGGCCATGGACAAGAGCCTTCGCGAGCAGGGCCAGATCCTCTTCACCGACTTCGTGTTGGCCCAGGACATGGCCCGGAACGAGGCCTTCGAGGCCTGGGTCGCCGGCGAGGCGGTCGAACCCCACCTCTGGACCCTTCAGCAATACGCCGAGGTTTTGGCATCGCTAAAGCTCGATGTTCGCGTCACGGAGGACATGACGCGGACCTATTGCGATCAGGTGGTCAAGGCTTGGGCGGACTACATGGTGGCGCAGCGCGGCAGCGCCGTCAGCGAAGACCTGGCGCCCGCGCTGGTCGAGGAGGTGGAGCTCTGGACCCGGCGGGTCCAGGCCATGCAGGCAGGGCCCCTGCGCGTCGGGCGGCTCTACTGCATCAGAAAGGGCGGCAGCCGGCTCATGTCCGACTGGTAGAGCGCGCCGACCCGCCGCGTTTGACAGCACCGCCCGCTTTGCCTAAGTTCGCCGCCGCTCGGGACCGAGCTCGGCGCCGAAGACCCGGCGAGGAGACAAGGAGCACAACGATGAAGGTCGTCAATTCGCTGAAGACCGCGAAGCTTCGCGAGCGTGGCTGCCGCGTGGTGCGCCGCCGGGGCCGGGTCTACGTGATCAACAAGAAGAACCCGCGCTTCAAGGCCCGCCAAGGCTGAGCCCGGCTGGCGCTCGCGCGCCGTTTCTCTACGGATTCCAGGACCCTAACGGCGGTGTCGTTGCCATCGCCGGGCGCGAGGGTTACCTTTCCCCAGGTGAATACGAGGATCTCGGCCCGGGAGCAACCGGGCCGGGGCTTTGGCGTGAAGAGATCTCGGCCTAGCTCGGGGTCTCCGAGCACTGGGGAATGGAGCCTCCAAGGCCATGGAAATGCCCAAGCCCGACGAGGCGGTCCTGGCCCGCCGGCGGGAGATCGCCGCGGCGCTGCGCGCCATCGTGCCGGGCGAGGGCGTGATCCAAGACGAGGAAGAGCTGCGGCCTTACGAGACCGACGGCCTCACCGCCTATCGCCAGCTCCCCTTGCTGGTCGTCCTGCCGGAGACCACCGATCAGGTCAGCCGCGTCCTGCGCTACTGCCATGAGCAAGGCATCCGGGTCGTGCCGCGCGGCGCCGGCACCGGGCTTTCCGGCGGCGCTCTGCCGCTCGCCGACGCGATCACCCTGGGGCTCGCCAAGTTCAACCGCATCCTCGACATCGACTTCGAGAATCGCTGCGTCGTCGCCCAGCCGGGTGTGACCAACCTCGCGATCACCCAGGCCGTCGAGCACGAAGGCTTCTACTACGCGCCCGACCCCTCCAGCCAG
>JAKSDN010000599.1 GCA_022360075.1 Kiloniellales bacterium
AGCTCGGCCCGCGGATCGCGCTTGCGGATCTGACGGGCGAGCGCCAGTTGCCGCACGATGTGGCCGAGCCCGAAGCCGTTCGGCGCGTAGATCAGGAAGCGCTGCGCGGCCATCTTTTCCATCCCGACTCGACCGCGCTCAGCGCAGCGGCGGCGGCGTAGCCTTGCCGGGCCCGAGGGCCGAGAGTGCGACGGACAAGGCCGCCATCGCCATCATCGGAACCAGCGCCACGGTGTAGCGGATCTCGATCAGCATCAAGGCGGCAAGGAACGGGGTCTTGACGACGATGAGCGCGAGCGTCGCCCAGATCAGCGGTGCAGCCGCGCGTGCCGCGCGCAAGAAGAGGGCGGCGGCCGCCGCCGCGAACAGCACGACCAGCATCGAGCGTTCCAGACTGGCGCTGAGCGAGAGGGCCACCCGTACCGGTTCCTCCCTGAGCTTGGCGACGATGTTCGACGGGCCGTAGTAGCGGAACGGCGTGAACCACTCCCGCCAAAGCCACCAGCAGCGCTTGGCCAGAAGGGCGAGGCGCGCGTGCCAAGCCTGCTTGGCGCGCTTCTCCGCGGCGATCTCGGCGAAGGCGCGGTCGATGTCCGGCGGAAAGGGATCGCCGGCCCGCGCCAGCAGCCGGCCCATGAGGTCCTCGACCCGGTTTTGCTCTTCGGCGCCGGCATAGGCCGCTGTCTTGTCGATGCGGATCCGGTCGAACTCGGTGCCCCGAAACCACATGGCCTGGCCGCGTTGCTGCCCGGTGACGACCCAGGTCTGCAACCAAGCGAGATAGCCCAAGGGGCCGTCGCGGCCGTCCGGCATGACCCACGGCGACGGCGCGGCCCTCGGGAGCTCCAGAGCGACATTGCGCAGCGTCCAGCCAGCGACCGGAAGCAGGACGATGACAACGACGATCGCGCCACGCCGCAAGGCTTCGAGGGGTGCATGCAGCGCAAAGCCGACCACGGCGACCGCCGCGAGCAGGAAGATGCTGTCCAGCCTGAGACAAACGGCCGCGGCCAAGGCCAGGCCGATGGTCGCCACCCTTAAGCGGCCGTCGAGCAGAGAGCGCAGCAACTCCGTCGCCAGAACCAGCGTGGCGGCGAGGACGAGCGCCTCGGCGAGACCGAAGCGCGCGTAGAAGGTCTGGGTCGGCGAGAGACCGATCAGCAGGGCGGCGAAGAGGGCAAGCCAGGGGCTGCTCGAGGCCCTGGCGACCCAATAGACGCCGTAGCCTGCGGCCAGGGCGAGGATCGCGGATTGGACCAGCAGCACGGCATGCACCGTGTCGCCGGCCAAGGCCCAGATCGCCGCGATGAAGGCGGGGAAGGCCGGGTACTGGCTGCCGCCGAAATCGGGTGCGCAGGCTTCACTCGGCGGCCTCGACACCGAGACGCCGCAGCCGGCCAGTATGTTGTCGGCGAGAAGCGCATGGAGCGTCCAGTCGCCCCCGACCCTGGCGTCGAGGGCTACGGCGGCGACCTTGACGGCGAAGGAGCCGACAGCGGTGACGGTCGCGAGCGCAAGCGGGAGGTTCTCCGCCGTGTCGTGGGCGGCGCCGGCGCCTGCAAGGCCGCGCGAGTTCATGACGTTGATCCCAACTCCGGCGTCTCACGCTGCGGCCTGAGCAACTTCGGCGACTCGGGCGCGGCCGACTCGCAGCCGACCCGAATCGGCCGTCGGATTCAGATGTTGATCAACAAGGCGCTCGCGAACAATAGGTTTCAGGCTCGGTCCCCTGACCGAGTGTTTCCCCTCGGAGCGAGGCTTAGCCGAGCCCGAGATCTTCATGAGCTAACGGTGAGAAACGCGAACAATCGCCCGGACTCCGGCGGGGCGCTCCCGACTCATGCAGGGCCATTCCGCACTGCCCTTTCTTTGACGTGTTCCTTGCTGCCGAGCCGCGCTATCTATGGCCTAGCGGTCGTCGCTGCGCCGGCCGAGGGCTGTCGGACTGAAGATCAGAGAAGAGAGAGGGGGAAGACTCGATGGCGAATGGAGACGCAAACGCCAAGCTTTTCGGCAACATCGCGATGGCCCTCGTGGCCTCGAACCTGGCCTCGGCCGTCATCGGCAAGCAGGTGAGCCCGGATGCCGCCGAGGCGGTGAGGATCTATCACGAGGTCATCGAAGAGCTGCGCAAGCGCCAAGGGGCGCAGCCCGGCGCCTGATCGCCCGCGCGCGGATCGACGGAAGGCGGAGGGGATCGCGTGGCGCCGCCGGACAGCCTCGCCGCGATCGAGCCGGATGTCCTGAAGGCGATCGAAGACAAGGCCGAGCGGGATACGGCGGCAGCCGAGCGCGAGCTGCGGGCCTTCTTGCAGGTCCATCCCGACAGCTTCGAGGGGCATTGCCTGCTCGGCTGGATCTGCTTCCGGCGCAGCGGCTTCGAAGACATGGAGGCCGCCTACGAGCGCGCCGCCGCGATCGACCCTCGTGCCGCCAAGCCGTGCTCCTTCAAAGGGATCGCACGCTTCTACCGCGGCGACCTGCTGGCGGCGCGAGAGGCCTTCACCTCCGCGCTGGCAATTCAGGA
>JAKSDN010001052.1 GCA_022360075.1 Kiloniellales bacterium
AATGGCCGGCATCCTTTGCACCGTATGGTCATTTGTCGAGCGGCGGCTCGTCTCATTACCACGGGAGGCCATAACAAGTTGTAAAGTATTGTTACAGCCATGAATAATATCGTCACTAATACTTGGAAAATCGATGCCATATTCGAGATAAATTCGATGGATCCAGTTCGATACCCGCCGATGACGCGGTGGGGCCCCACGTCGTGTCAGGCGTTGCGCCGGAAAGAGGTAAGAAGGGCAAAAGTCCGGGCAGTGTTGGCAGTATCGAGCGAAGGTGGCGCTTTCCGGTCTTGGCTGCAGCGCTGGGGTGCGTGCTTCGAGACGCTCCTTTGGGGCTCCTCAGCATGACGACGGCCTTTGCTGGCATCAAGATCGCTCCTCATGCTGAGGAGCGCTCGACAAAGCGCGTCTCGAAGCACGCAGGCTGTTTGTCCAGCGCTCCAAGCCTCTCGCCGATCCTGTCGCAGAACGCCGATCCACTCTCGCCCGGACTTTTGCCCATCATACGGAAAAAGCGACACTGCCGTCGGGAGCGGCAGGTCAGGGCCTGATTTGGATCAGGCGGACTGGGCGAAAAACCGGCCGAAGCGCTCGCTGTGCAGAAAGCGGCCGACGAGCTGCCAGATGACGAGCGTCGCCGCTATGGCGAGGTAGCCGTCGATCGCGTAGTGCCAGCCGAGATGAACGGAGCCGATCAGGATCATCAGCGTGAAGAGGCCCAGGGCGTATCCCAGCACCCGGTTCACGCGCCAGCACAGAAGCGTGAGCAGCAGGGACGAGGAGACATGCATGCTCGGCATCGCGGAGATCCCGGCGCCCACTTCCAGGCGCCTCGCCTCATAGGCTTGCCAGAGCATGTCCTGCACGCCCAGGGCCCAGACGGGATAGCTCTCGTCAGCGGCCTTCAGGTAGGCCATCAGCGGCGCGAAGGGGTCCTCGAGCCCGGTGACGGCGCCGTAATAGCAGGGACCGACCGAAGCCAACAGCGTGGCCGCCAGGCTCCCGAGCAGAGACCAGCTAAGGGCGAAGGTGAGCAGGAACTGCATCCGCAGCCGCGGTTGGCTGACGCTGAAGATCTGCCACAGCAGCATGCCGAAAAGCAGGAAGAACCAGAGATGATAGACCGCATTGACCAGGGTGGTGACCAGCGGGTAGCCGAGCAGCGGCTGGAGCAGCTCCCAGGGATGGGAGCCGCCGTGCAACCAACGGTCCCAGGCCATGAAGGTGGGGTCCCAGTCATAGGGATTGATCCAGGGGATCAAGGTCTTGAAGGAGGTAAAGACCGACACGAAGAACGGCAGCAGGAGCAGGACGATCGATGCGGAGAACAGCCGCTCGAAGGTCAGATAGCGCGTCCACAACGCGTTCAGCAGATAGCGCGTGAGCTGCCGCGGCCGGACGAAGACGATCACATAGGCCGGATAGCCGATGGCGAGGGCGATGGCCCAGAGAAGGTAGATTCTGAGCACGCCCTCGGCATAGAGGGTCAGAGAGAAGCCCCGCTCGAGCCCGAGCGCATGGGCCGTCGCCAAGGCGATCCCGGCATAGGCGGCAAAAACGGCGATCAGCCACGCATGGGAGCCGAGAATGCGGCGTGCCTGGGCTGGCAGGCCCGCAGGTTCCGAGCGAAGGGCGATCGCGACCATCGGCTGGCTCTCCCGCCGCAGCATCCGATTTGGCGACAGCTTCTATAGGCCATCGGCCTTTCGGTTCCCTTACCGTTCGACCCGCCGAGCCGAGCCGGCTCATCGCGCATCGGCTAGACAACTGAGCAGCGTCGACATGCCTAACCGAGGCTTAACGAATTCGTGCCAGCGTGACGCAGCCTCGGCCGATCGATCAGCGGGAGCATGTCAGCGATGGCTCCGGACACGGCCGCCCTGCAGGAAACGGTGGGGCGAGAACCCGAAACGCCCGCCGCCAAAGGCGGGCTCTACGCCGCTCTTGTCAGACGGCTGCCGCCGAACGTGCACGCGAGCTTCTCGGCGGAGCAAACGAACGCGCTCCGCCAGGCGCTTTCGGAGCTTTCCTGGGGTCGGCACCTGACCGACATCCGCTTGAGCATTCCCCTGCTCGGACGCCGCTACTACGCGGTGCTGCTGGCGGGCCCGGAGCGGCGGAACCTGGAACGCTTGCGCCAAGAGCGCAGCGAGCGCCGGCTGATCACGACCGCCAATCTGATATTTCTCACCATTCTGGTCGCGCTCGGCACGATTCTCGGCACGTTCGTCTGGACGCTGCTGTTCGTCTGGTACATGTCGCTCTGAACGCCCTATCGGCGCGTTGCAGGGATGCGGGCCTTAAGGGTGACCGCCGAAAATCCGGCACCCTGAGAGCCTGACTCGAAATGGATCTCGTGAGACCAATGCGTTGCCACACTTCATTGGTCATCACCGGGCTCGACCCGGTGATCCAGAGTGGCGCCGGGGTCTAGCGATGCCTGGATTGCCGGACCAAGTCCAGCAATGACGAGTGAAGAGGCGCTTTCTCCAAGCTCTTGTTCTGGAACCAGTCATTTTGGGTCTGGCTCTGGGACTCTCGGCGCCGCTAAGACGATCGCCGGGCCTCCTCAGGAATTAAATCAAATGTTAGATAAAATTTCAACAAATCAGTACTTGATTTTTATTGAATAAGAAAGAAATTGGTAACGAACGTTGGCACTTTTCATCATTTCTTAAAGTATTCGCGGCAGTATCTCCCATGACAGCGCCGTCCAGGGTGCTTATTCAGGAGATCAAGGTATGTTCAAGGGCTTTCGTTCATTCGCCAAGGACGAGTCCGGCGCCACGGCCATCGAGTACGGCCTGATCGCGGCGCTGGTTTCGGTCGCAGCAATCGGCGCGCTCACCTCCATGGGTGGCTCGCTGGATACGATGTTCACCAGCGTCTCGTCGACTCTCGACACCGCCGTCGGTGGCTGATCCGGGCGACTTGCCCGACGCCGGCCCCAGCAGCGGGCCGACGCACAATGTGAGCCGAGAAGGAGGCCGGGGCCGACGCGCTCCGGCCTCTTTTCGATCGTAAGTCCGAAGGGGGATGAGGGTAATGGGCGAAGTTTCAATCATGGCCCAAGTTTCGATCCTGGGATTCGCGGCGCTTTTGCTTTGGGCCGCGTACAGCGATGCCCAGAGCTTCAAGATCCCGAACCGCATCTGCATCGCGATCGTCCTGCTCTACCCAGCCTATGTTCTGTCGACCGGGCAAACCGTCGAATGGCTTCCGGCCACCGCCCTGGCGGCAGGCGTCCTGCTGATCGGATTTCTTCTGTTCTCCATGAAAATCGTCGGCGGCGGCGATGCGAAGCTACTCGCAGCCGCGTCGCTCTGGGCCGGGCCATCCCTGATGATCGCCTTCCTGTTTGTCATGGCTTTCGCCGGTGGCGCCCTAGCGATCGGCTACTGGCTTCATCATCGCTTCACGCGCGCCGCCTCCCCCGCCGCGATCTTCGTGGCAAAGGTCGATGACGACTTCGGCAAGCAGCCGATTCCCTACGGTATCGCCATCGCGGCAGGAGGACTTTACGTAGCCTTTACCAATGCGGGCCTAGTCTGATTTATGTCCTTACGCTCGATCTTGTTGGTCGCCGCAGCGGTACTTTTGATCGTCGGAACGGTCTTCTTTGCGCGTGGCTGGCTGGAAGACCAGCGCAGCCGCTTCGCCAAGGCGCCCGCACCGGCACCCAAAGCCGTCGTCGAAGAAGTCTTGGTCGCCTCGGAAGATCTCCCGGTCGGGATCTTCATCAAGCAACGCCATCTGCGCTGGCAGAGCTGGCCCGACGACAACCTGCCCGACAGCTATCTGCGCCGCGAAGACGTCAAGGAAAGCGAGCTCGTCGGCACGGTGGTCCGGCGTACATTCAGCGCCGGCCAGCCCGTCACCATGGATCGACTGATCAAGGCGGGCGACCGCGGCTTCCTCGCCGCCGTTCTACAGGCCGGATATCGCGCGGTCTCGATCCCCATCGGCGCGGCCTCCGGCATTGCCGGCCTCGTCTTCCCCGGCGATCGGGTCGACCTGATCCTGACCCACACGCTCCAGGAGCTGGAAGAAGGCGAGAAGGCCGGCATCGATCGACGCGCGAGCGAGACCGTCCTCACCAACGTCCGGGTCCTCGCGTTGGATCAGAAGACCAACGACAAGGTTAATGAGCCGAGCCTGGCCAAGACCGCGACGCTCGAGGTCACGCCCAAGCAGGCGGAGATCCTCGCCGTCGTGCGCGAGCTTGGCTCCCTGTCGCTCAGCTTGCGCAGCCTGGCGAAGGACGAAGAAGAGTTGCAGAGGCTGAGCGAAGGCGCCGAGCCGCTCGCCGAGCCTAATCCGGAAAGGGGCACCACTCATACCTGGGACAGCGAAGCCAGTCAGCTCGTCGCGGGTAGCGAGGAGGTCGAAGGAACCGTCGTCATGGTCGCTCGCGGCAAAGAGCTCGAAAAAGTCAAGATCGTGAGAATCAAGTGATGCGCAAAGTCGTCACGGGACTTCTTCGCCAAGGCACTGGCGGGCGCTTGGTGGGCGTAGCCGTTGCCTGCCTGATCCTCAGCCTGACGGTCGCCGATTGGCGGTCCGCCCGGGCGCAGGAGGTGAGCCTCGCGCCCCAAGGCCGGCAGGTCACGGTGGAGCTCAACGAAGGCCAGCTCATTCGCCTGGCCAAGCCCGCCGCGTCGGTCTTCGTCGCCAATCCCGCCGTCGCCGACGTCAGCATCAAGTCTCCGCGACTGCTCTACGTGTTCGGCACCGCGACCGGCGAGACCAGCCTCTTCGCCGTCGACGAACAGGACAACATCGTCGCCAATCTGCGGCTGAGCATCACGCACAATCTCTCGCGGCTGAACGCCGTCCTCCAGCGCATCGATCCGGCAGCCGGCATCACCGCAACGTCGCTCGACGGCGGCATCGTCTTGAACGGATCGGTCCGCAACGCGACGATTTCCGAGAACGCGCACCGCGTCGCCATGCGTTTCATCGGCGAGACCGAAGAGGTGATCAACCAGCTCGCCGTCACCGCGCCCAACCAGGTCAACCTGCGGGTGCGCATTGCCGAGGTCTCCAAGGAGCTGATCGAGCAGTTTGGCTTCAACTGGGAGGCCGCTTTCACGGGCGCCAGCGACTTCCTTTTCGGCATTGCCACCGGCAATCCCGTCCTCGCCGTCTCTCCCTTTGGTGCCGGCACGCTCAGCCCCTCCAACACGGGGCCCTTTCTGACACGCCCGGGGCTCGAAGGCAGCAGCGCGTTCTTCCGCTCGACGAGGGGCGACTTCGACATCAATGGTCTGATCGACCTGCTCGACGAAGACAACCTGATCACGGTGCTGGCGGAGCCGAACTTGACCGCGCTGTCGGGCGAGACCGCGAGCTTCCTGGCCGGCGGCGAGTTTCCGATCCCGGTGCCCCAGCGAAACGGCGCCATCACCATCGAGTTCAAGAAGTTCGGCGTCAGCCTCGCCTTCACCCCGACGATCATCGGCGACGGCCGCATCTCCATGCGCGTACGCCCCGAGGTCAGCCAGTTGTCGAACACCGGCGCCGTGATCATCCAAGAGTTTCAGATCCCCTCGCTCACGACCCGGCGCGCGGAGACGACCGTCGAGCTGGGATCGGGCCAGAGTTTCGCGATTGCGGGTTTGATGCTGCACAACTCCCAGCAAGACCTCGACCGCGTGCCCGGCCTCGCCGATCTGCCGGTGCTGGGCGCGCTGTTCAAGAGCGATCGTTTCGAGCGCGAGGAAAGTGAGCTGATCATCATCGTGACGCCCTATCTCGTGCGCCCGGCGGCGAGCGAGGAACGCATGGCGCTGCCGACCGATCCCTATATCGAAACCGAAGAGTCGCGGCTCGAGCGCGAGCTCTCGATGACACCGGATCTACCCTCGAGCCTGCCTCTCGGCAACACCGCCGGCGTCGCCAAGGCACCGCTCGGTGTCGGCGGCTTCGTCCTGGAGTGATGCAGGGATGCGCAAACATAAGGCCTTTGCCCCGCCTGCCCTCGCCCATGTCGTGCTCGCCGGCCTAGTACTGGGCGGCTGCAACACCGGGGAATTCGTCAAGTCACCGGACACCTGGCTGCGCGAGGCTTACCAGACCGGCAAATGGCGTCAGGCCCACCGGGCACCGCGCACCGAAGTCGAGATCGTGGCGATGGAGCACGCCGTCGATTTCGGCTCCAGCGCCGAACAGCTCAGCCCGCAGGTGCGACGGGATCTCTTGGCCTTTCTGCAGCAGACCGACCCGCGCCGCGGCGATCGGATCACGCTTCATGGTCCGATGCGCGACCGTGGCCGCCATGACCCGGTGACGGCGTCGCGACTGGGGACCCTGCAAGACACGCTGAATCAGATCGGGATCGAGAGCGAGATCGTCGAAGGCGGCCGGGTCACACCGCGCGACCGCGACCGGATTGTCTTGTTGGTGACCCGCGCCGTCGCAGTCGTGCCGGATTGCAGCCAGCCCTCGCCCGCCCTGGCCCATCGGCCGCGCATCAACTTCAACTGCGCAAACAACACCAACATCGGCTTGATGGTCGTCGACCCGCTCGACCTCGAGCACGGCCGGACGATGGACCCGGCCGATGGCGAGGCCGCTGCCCTGGGCATCCAGCGCTATCGCGAGCACGACATCGTGCCGCTCGATGAAGCCGAGATCTCGACGACGAGCGAAGAGCAATGAGCGTCGCTGAGCAGTTCCTCGAGCCTGTCATCGCGCAGCCCCCCGATGCGGATTGCGTCGCCTTCGTGGCCGACAATCAAACGCTCGAGACGATAAACCATGTCGCAGCTCAGTTCTTCAAGACCCCCTCCGTGCGCGATGGCGGCAGTTCGCAGGCTCTCGAGTACCTGAGCTCGGGCGCGCAGCCCCCAAAGGTTCTGATCGTCGACATCGGCGACACCGAAGATCCCCTGAGCACGATGCTATCCTTGACCACGGCGCTGACCGAGGAAACCCAGCTCATCGGCATCGGCGCCATCAACGACATCGCGCTCTACCGTGAGGTCACCGAAGCCGGCGTCCTCGACTATCTCGTCAAGCCCATCAGCGAGCGCATGCTCGCTTCGGCCTTCGCGCGGGCCGAGGAAGTTCCGACCGACTCGCACGGCGGCGGCGAGAACAAGCAGCGTGTCGCGGTGATCGGCACACGCGGCGGCGCGGGCGCCTCCACGATCGCCGTCAATCTCGCCTGGGTCGTTGCCGAGGATCTCAAGCGCAAGGCCATACTGGTCGACCTGGACATCTGGTGGGGCACGATCGCCCTCTCGCTCGACCTCGAGCCGACCCACGGCCTGAGGGAGGCCCTCGAGAATCCGGCGCGCATCGACAGCCTGTTCATCTCGAGCTCGACGGCGAAGGTCACGGAGCGCCTTTCGGTCATGGCCGCCGAGGAGCCGCTGACCAGCGAGATGCTCTACTACACCGGGGCGACGGAGATCCTGATCGAGTCCCTGGGCCATTCCAACGACTGCGTGATTCTCGACCTGCCCCGCTCGGCCTTCAGGATGCGCCATCCGGTGCTCGAAGCCGCCACGCAGATTCTCATCGTCACGCCCCTCAACCTTCCCGGTCTGCGCGATTCGATCCGCTTCCTCGGCGCCATCGATGAAACGCAGACGAGTGCCAAGATCCGCTTCGTCGCAAACCGGGTCGGCAGCGGACAGCAAGGCATGGAGGTCAGCGACTTCAACAAGGCGCTCGGACGCAAGGTCGACTTCTTGGTCCCCGACGAGCCGAAGATCTTCAACACGGCGGCCAATACCGGCCGGCCGGCCATTCATGACGCGCCGCGCTCAAAGGCGGCCAAGATCCTGAAGAAGATCGCCGAGGGCATTCCCTTCGAGACGGCCGACGAGACCAAAGCGAAGGCCGGTTTCTTCCAGAAGCTTCGCCGCAAGGGCTGACCCGACATGCCCGGCAACGCAACAACCGGCGAAGGCACGGCGCCACGCGGAACGCCTTTGGCACCTCTTGTCGAGCGGCTCAAGCCGAAGGTCCTGGCGCTGTTCGAAGACGACGACGTCTCGACTCTGCCGCGCCCGGAACTGGCCTTGCGAATCGGCAACATGGTCACTTCGGACGGCGACGCGGTGACCGAGCGCCTGAACCTGCTCGACCGGCGCAAGCTGGTCGCCGATCTGATTAGCTGGCTCACCACCGAAAGTCCCAAGGCGCCGGCGCCGGCCAAGAGCGACGCGGCGCCGGCAAAGCCGGGCGCGTCCGAAGCACCGACGAGGCCCGGCGCCGGCAGCTCGGCGAACAAGCCGATGGTCGACAACGCCAAGGAGCAGGTGCAACCGCTCGTGATGGAGCGCCTGGATCTCGCCGCCGCCTCGCAACTCCCGCGTGGCGAGCTCTCCCGTCAGATGGGCGAGATCGTCAAGGAGATCCTCAACGAAGAGCAGATCCGCCTGAACGGAGCGGAACAGTCTCAGGTCATCGAACTGCTGCTCGACGACATGCTCGGCCTGGGGCCGCTCGAGCCCCTGCTCGCCGACGAGAGCGTCAACGACATCATGGTCAACGGCGCGAACCAGGTCTATGTCGAGAAAAAGGGCAAGCTGGTTCTCACCGAGGTCAAGTTCCGCGACGACAAGCACGTCATGAACGTCGCCCGCCGCATCGTCTCGTTGATCGGGCGCAGGATCGACGAGACCACGCCGCTCGTCGATGCGCGCCTACAGGACGGCAGCCGCGTCAACATCATCATCCCGCCGCTGGCGATCGACGGCCCCTCGATCTCGATTCGTAAGTTCGCCAAAAAGGGCATCACGCTCGACGTGATGGTCCAGCAAGGCAACATCTCCCCGGCCATGGGGACCGTGCTGAAGATCGCCTCACGCTCGCGCCTGAACATCCTGATTTCCGGCGGCACCGGTTCCGGTAAGACCACGCTGCTGAACGCGATGTCGCAGATGATCGATCTCGGCGAGCGCATCGTCACGATCGAGGACGCCGCCGAGCTTCAATTGCAGCAACCCCATGTCGTGCGGCTCGAGACCCGGCCGGAAAACCTGGAGGGCCAGGGCGAGATCACGATGCGCGACCTGGTCAAGAACTCGCTGCGTATGCGCCCCGACCGCATCATCCTCGGCGAGGTGCGCGGCTCCGAAGCCGTCGACATGCTCCAGGCCATGAACACGGGCCACGATGGCTCCCTCGGCACGATCCACGCCAACCGGCCGCGCGAGGCGCTGACCCGCCTCGAGAACATGATCGGAATGGCGGGCATCAACCTGCCCAGCCGGGCCGTGCGCACGCAGATCTCCTCGGCCCTCGACATGATCGTGCAGGTTTCGCGCATGCGCGACGGCACGCGCCGGATCACCCACATCGAGGAAGTCGTCGGCATGGAGGGCGACGTAATCACGACCCAGACGCTCTTCACCTTCGAGTTCGAGGGAGAAGGCGACGACGGCAAGCTCAAGGG
Source organism: Kiloniellales bacterium (assembly GCA_022360075.1). The sequence continues at coordinate 9,410 of JAKSDN010001052.1, forward strand.
GCACTACAAGTCTTCCGGTCTACGGCCCCACATGGCGCCGAAGGCCGCCTATTTCGGTCTCGAGAGACAGCTTCTGGAGTCGATGGGATGAACCTCGGTGCCATCCTCGCCGCCTTCGGCTTGACGCCGCAGATGCTGATCATCATGGCGCTGCCGGCCTTAGGCGTCCTGTTGCTGTTTCTCGCCGCTTTCGGCGGCGGGAAAGACCGCAAGAAACGCGAGAAGCTGATCGAGCGGGCAAGCGGCCGCTTCAGGCCGACGGCAGCCGGGCCCGCCCAGGAGATCAACGTTCGGGTCACGACATCGGAAAGCGCCATTCCGGCGCTCGACCGTCTGATCAAGCAGGCTCTGCCTCGGCGCGACCAGCTCAAACGGCGGCTCGCGCGCAGCGGCCTCGAGCTGACCCTGGGCAGCTATCTCATCATCAGCGTCATCGTCGCGGTGATCGGCGCCGCAGGCCTCTATCTGACGGGGCTGGTCCCGCCGATCGCAGCCCTCCTCGGTGGCTTGGCCTCCGGCGTCGCCCTACCCAACGCCTTCGTGACCCTGCTCGGCAAGCGGCGTCAAGCGCGCTTCCTCAACGACTTTCCGGAAGCGATCGACCTCATGACTCGCGGCCTCAAATCGGGCCTGCCGATCGTCGAGTCGATCAAGGTAGCCGGAGAGGAAGTGCCGGGACCGGTCGGCTTCGAGCTCGCGCGAATCGCCGACGCGGTCCGCCTCGGCGGCAAGCTCGACGAGGTGCTCTGGGAGGCCTCGGACCGCTTGGGGATCCAGGAGTTCAAGTTCTTCACGATCAGCCTGTCGATTCAGGCCGAGACCGGCGGCAACTTGACCGAGACCCTCGCCAACCTCGCCGACGTCCTGCGCCGTCGGCGTCAGCTCAAGCTCAAGATCAAAGCGCTGTCGTCTGAGGCGAAAGCCAGCGCCTATATCATCGGCTCCCTGCCCTTCATCATGTCCGGCGTCATCTACATGGTGAACGCCAACTACCTGATGAAACTGATCGAGGATCCGCGCGGCCACGTCCTGATCGGCATGGGGCTCGGCAGCTTCCTGGTCGGCGCCGTCGTGATGTTCAAGATGGTGAGGTTCGACTATTGAACATCGAGGATCTCCTGCCGCCAGGAATCACCGTGGAGACTGCGATCATGGCCATGGCCGGGCTCTCGGCCATGGTCTCTTTGCTCGCCGTCTGGTCGACCCTACTGCACCGCGATCCGGCCGCCAAGCGCGCCAAGATCATGGCGGAGCAGAGGGACAGCATGCGCGCCGGCCTGCTCAGCGTGCGGCGGCGCCAGGCACCGGCTCAGTCCATGACGGTCATGCGGGGCGTCGTCGAGCACTTCAAGCTGCTGCGCAGCGACCAGACCGAGAAACTGCAAATCAAGCTTGCCCGCGCCGGCCTGCGTTCGAAAGACGCGATGGTCGCCTATCTCTTCGCCAAGATCGCCCTGCCCTTCGTCTTCGGCGCCGTTGCCCTGACGCTCAACTACGGCCTCGACAGCTTTCAACTCGAGCCGCTGCAGAAGCTCTTGACGTCGATCGTCGCGGTGATCGTCGGTGCCTATGCGCCCGAGGTCTTCATCAAGAACATGACGCAGAAGCGTCAGGAGCAGATCCGCCGGGCGCTGCCCGATGCGCTCGACCTGATGGTGATCTGCGCCGAGGCCGGCCTGAGCCTCGATGCCACCTTGGCCCGCGTCTCCGAGGAGATGAGCAACACGCAACCCGAGCTGTCCGACGAGTTCGGCCTCGCCGCCGTCGAGCTCGGCTTCCTCCAGGAACGTCAGAAGGCGCTGCAGAACCTGGCCACCCGAACCGACCTTTCGGCCATGCGCGGCATGGTCAACACGATGATCCAGGCCGAGCGCTACGGCACGCCACTGGCGCATTCGTTGCGGGTGCTGTCGTCCGAGTCACGAGACGAGCGGATCTTGAAGGCCGAGGAGAAGGCGGCCCGCCTACCGGCCCTGCTGACGGTGCCGATGATCGTTTTCATCCTGCCGCCGCTCTTCGTGGTGCTGCTCGGATCGGCGGCTCTCGACATCATCGATGCCATGACCGACCTCGGCTACTAGGCGGCGCGGCGTCATGGCCTTCTTGGAACAGCCACTCGACCGCGCCGAGACGCTAGCTGCCGGAAGCGCCCTGGCGTCGCTTTGCGCGCAGGGCCTCGAAGTAGCGCAGGTTTCGCGCAACCGCCGCCTCGTCCAGGTCTCCCGGCACCGCAGCGGCCGCGGCATCGCTGTCGCCGGCGAGGCCGTAGGCGAGCGCGATGGTCTGGCGGTGCTGCGGCGTGGCCCGCGGATCGCGGGCGACCGAGTCCAGGACGCGCACGGAGTCGCCGAAGAAGCCGGCCAGCGCCAGGGACAGACCCAAGTTGCTGCGAATGGAGACGTTCTGGGGGTCGACGTCGAGGCCGAGGTAGTAGTGCGTCTGAGCGGCCAGATGATCGCCCTTCATATCATTGGCGACGCCGATCGCATTGTAGAGCCTGACGTCTTCCTTGATGGCCAAGGCGTCGTAGAAGCGCGCCATGGCGAGATCGAGCTGCTTGCCGTGCAGATGCGCGAGGCCGAGCCCGCGCAGGGCTTCGGCGCTGTTCGGATCGATGACCAGCGCGCGACGGAAGGCCTCGGCCGCCTGTTCGTGCGCCCCGGACTGGCTGAGAGCTTGACCGAGATGGATCAAAGGCTCGACCTGTTCGGGAGCGAGCTCGTGCGCGCGCTGGTACAGCGCCGCGGCGGTCTGCAAATCGCCTTGGGCCCGCGCGCCATGGGCGACTCGCATGATCGGCGCGATGCCGGCTGCGTCCGCGGCCGCCGTCTCTTCCGGATTGACGTCCCAGTTCCCGAAGTCGACGACTTCGGAGAGGCTGGAGCAGCCCGCCGTGGAGAGCGCCAGAAGGCCGGCGAACACGCTGCCACGAAGCCTCGATCGATTGGAGTGAAACATGACCTTCCCTTGGCGGCCGCCAGTCGGCCCTGGGGCTCGAAAAACGAGGGAAAGCTAGCGCAACCGTAGTTAAACAAGGGTAAAGCAGGATGCAGACCCATAGATTTGACCCTTCGAGGCTCAAGGAATTCATCTCTTGCCGCAACGGCGCAAACATCCTTGAGTTCGCTCTCGCGCTGCCGGCCTTCGTGTTTCTTCTGGCCGGGATCCTCGAGATTACGATGATCATGTTCGTCTCGATTCTCGCCGAAGGCGGCCTGCGGGAGGCGTCGCGCTACGGCATTACCGGACAGGTCCCCGCCGGCGTGACGCGTGAAGAGCAGCTGGTGCAGATCGTCCAGGAGCACACGCATGGTCTGATCGACGTCACGGCACAGAACGTGACCTTCAAAGTCTACGGCGACTACGAGTACATCAACGCCGAGGAGCCCTACATCGACGCGAACGACAACGGCCAATACGACGACGGCGAGGAATTCACCGACTGGAACTCGAACGCCACGTGGGACAGCGACACCGGTGAGGACGGCGTCGGCGGTGCCGGCGACATCGTGCTCTACGAGGTCTCCTTCAAGTGGGATTTCATGACGCCGCTCTTCTCGAAGTTCGGCGGCGACGACGGCGCTCTCGATCTTTCGGCCTCGATCGCCGTTCGCAACGAGCCCTACGATGCGGCGGGAGATGCGACGTGACCAGCGCAATTCAGCTCGCCGGCCGGGTGAAGGATCGGCTGCTCCCGTTCCTTGCCGAGCGGCGCGGCGCGGCCCTGATCGAATTCGCGTTCGCCGTGCCGATCATGGTGTTGCTGCTTCTGGGCACTTTCGATACGGCACGCTACGTGCTTTTGCATCAGAAGCTCGACCGGGCGGCCTCGACCATGGCGGATCTGGTTTCGCGCCCCACGAGCATCTCTCAGGCCCAGATCGACTCCATGTTCTCCGCCGCCGGGGAGCAGCTCCAGCCGTTCGATATGCAGCTTCAGGGCCGGGTGATCATCAGCTCGGTCTCCAAAGCGCCCGGCGACGTTGCCAAGATCGACTGGCAGTACGAGGGTGGCGGCGCGCTGTCGGTCACGAGCGACTTCGGGAGCAGCGGCGGCGCGGCGACTCTGCCCGACGGCTTCGTGCTACGCGATGGTGAAAACCTGATCGTCGCCGAGATCTTTTTCGACTACGAGCCAATGTTCCTTCACGAGGTGATCCCGGACGGGGTGGTCGACCACGCGGCCATACGCCGGCCCCGCCGTGGCGACCTCTCCACCCTCAATTAGTTCCGAGGGTGGCTGGTGCCGAGCCCGTCGGAGGGTGAGGCACGTGGATACTGCCGAAAGGCGATAGGGTCCGCGAGCCTGCGGCGCCCGGCCTAGCCGTGGGCTTGCCGGATCTCGGCCTGGACGCGGGAGGCGGCGATCGCCTGTGCCAAGTCTTCGATGACATCCTCGGGGTCCTCGAGACCGACCGAAAGGCGAATCAGGCCCTCGGAGATACCGAGCTCGGCCCGCGCCTCCGCGCTCAGGCGCTGATGCGTCGTCGTCGCAGGGTGCGTCGCCAAGCTCTTGGAATCGCCCAGATTGTTCGAGATGTCCACGAGGCGCAAAGCGTTCAACAGACGGAAGGCCGCCGCCTTGCCGCCCTCGATCTCGAACGCGAGGATCGAGCCTGTGTCCGCCATCTGACGCTGCGCCAGGGCCCGCTGCGGATGGCTGTCGAGGCCCGGATAGAGGACTTGGGTGACGGCGCCCTCGCCTTCCAGGAAACTTGCCACCCGACGCGCGTTCGCACAGTGGCGTTCTAGCCTCAGCTCCAACGTCTCCAGCCCCTTGACCAAGACCCAAGCGTTGAAAGGACTCATCGACGGTCCCGTGTGCCGATAGAAAGGCACCAACGAATCCTGGATGTAGCTGCGCGATCCCAGAATCGCGCCGCCGAGACAGCGGCCCTGGCCATCGATGTGCTTGGTCGCGGAGTAGACGACGATGTCGGCGCCAAACGCCATGGGACGCTGCAGCACCGGACTGGCGAAGACATTGTCGACCACCACCTTAGCTCCGGCCCGATGGGCCAAGGCCGAGACCGCCTCGAGGTCGATGACCTCGAGTGTCGGGTTGGAGGGGGTCTCGAGAAAGACGCAGGCCGCGCCCGGGGCCAAGGCCTGCTCCCAAGCGTCGAGATCCCGGCCATCGATCAAGACCGTCTCGATGCCGAAGCGAGGGAGGATCTCGGCGATGATGACATGGCACGAGCCAAAGAGGGCGCGAGAGGCAACGACGCGATCCCCAGCCTTCAAAAGGCACATCATCGAGGCAAAGACCGCCGCCATCCCGCTGGCGGTCGCCCGGCAGGCCTCGGCCCGCTCGAGCCGGCATAGCCGCTCCTCGAACATGGTGACCGTCGGGTTTCCATAGCGGGAATAGATGTAGCGCTCTGCATCGCCTTTGAAGGCGGCCTCGGCCTCTTCGGCCGAGCGGTAGACATAGCCCGACGTCAGATAGAGCGCTTCGGCCGTCTCGCCGAACTCGCTACGGGTCAGGCCGCCGCGCACCAGCTCGGTCTGCTGACGCCAGCCGCTGTGAGCCCAGGCCTTGCCTTCCTTGTCGGTCATGAGCCGGTCCACCCTCAGCCCTGGAACCAGGGCAAACCGCGCGCTTTCCAGCCCGACGCGCCGCCTCGATGGCGATCGCCGTCGAGCGGCCCCTCGAAACCCTCGGCCACGTTGTAACAGCGCGAATAGCCGGCAGTCGTCAAAGCGATCGCCGCATCACGCGAGCGCTGGCCAGAGCGGCAGATCATCAGCAATGGCTGGTCGGGCCCCGGGCCAGACTCCCTCACCATCGCGACGAAATCCTCGTTCAAACGCATGTCCGGGAAAACCTGCCAGGAGATGCACTGGACCTCCTTGCCGAGCCCGGACAGGTCCGGCAGCCCGACATAGCGCCACTCCGCTTCGGTCCGGACGTCGAGCAGAAGCGCGCCAGCCTCGCCCTTCAGCAGTTCCCAAGCCTCCAGCGGGGACAAGTCTCCCGCGTATTGCTGGCCATTCATTTATCTAGTCCCTTGCCCTGCCCGGCGCGCCGGGACGGTCGCCCAGGGGGCGCGGACCATAGCAGAGTGGCCTCTTGGCGGCCAATCGGAATCTCGGTCGGCAAGGCCCGAAATCGAGCAATCCTTAAGCAATGGTCAAGGCTCC
>JAKSDN010001249.1 GCA_022360075.1 Kiloniellales bacterium
CCTTGGCGTTGGCGAGGCTCTGCCGGGCATCGAAGAAGTCGAGGATGGTTTCGAGCCGGGCGTCGCGCGCTTCCTAGGCCTGGTGGTCCAGGGTCACGAGCGCGCCCGGCAGATAGTCCAGCAGCGTCTCCATGCGCTCGTAGAAGAGCGGCAGCCAGTGCTCCATGCCCGGGTGCAGCCGGCCGCCCGTGACCGCCTCGTAGAGCGGGTCGTCGCCGCGGACCGCGCCGAAGGCCGAGCGGTAGCCGACCCGAAAGCGCTGGACGGCGGCCTCGTCGAGCAGCACCTCGCTCACCGGCTTGAGGACGAAGCGCTCGATCTTGCCGCTGCTGCGCTGGGTCAGGGGGTCGAAGCGGCGCACGCCGTCGAGCTCGTCGCCGAAGAAGTCGAGCCGGACCGGCTGCTCCTCGCCCGGCGGGAAGGCATCGACGATGCCGCCGCGCATCGCGAACTCGCCGGGCTCGCTCACCGTCTCGGCGCGGGCATAGCCGCTGGCGACGAAGAAGGCGGCGAGCGCGTCCGGGCCACGCCGGTCGCCGACCGCCATCTCAAGGCTGCGCCCGGCAAAGGCATCGCGCGGCGGCACCCGCTGCATCAGGGCGTTGACCGTCGTGATCACGACCCGTCCGGCGGCGGCCCCCTCCTCGGCCCAGGCGAGGAACCGGGTCAGAGCATCGATGCGCCGCGCCACCACGTCGCGGTGCGGCGAGACCCGGTCGTAGGGCAGGCAGTCCCAAGCCGGATAGGTCACGACCTCGACGCCCGGCGCCAGGAAGGCCAGCAAGTCCGCGACCCGCGCCATGCGGGTCTCGTCCCGGGCCACGTGCAGCACCGCTTGCCCCGTCGCATCGGGACCCACGGACAGCCGGGCCAGCGTCAGGGCATCCACGCCGTCGGGTGCGTTGGCGATCGAGATTCGGCCAGGGCCTGAGAAAGCGTCTTTCAGGGAAATCAACGAGCTACGGTCGGGTTATTGAAGTCGCGTATCAAGGTCATGACATCGTGGTCGAAGGGCGCCTCGGGCATCGCGCGGCCGACAATCCAGTCGTAGAGCGCCGGCTCCGGCACTTCCAGCAGGGCTTCCAGCCGATCGAGCTGGTCTGGCGCCAGGCCGGCGACATGGGCATCGGCGAAGCGCCCGAGCAGCAAGTCGAGCTCCTTCGTGCCGCGATGCCAGCAGCGATAGCGCAGGCGCTTGCGCCGGGTGCCCTGGTTGTCGGTCATGGTCGTTTGCGCGGTTTGCGGGGTCGGTCGCGCATTGGATATAAAGCCTCCCTGCCCCGCTGTCAGCGCCCATGGACCGCGCGGCCGCTGCCGCCGTCGGAAAAGGCCTTGCGACCGGAAATCCTCTTCCCGCTCTTCGCCCCCCTGGACACCCTGCCGGGGGTCGGGCCGCGCCTGGCCAAGCTCTTCGACTCTTTGGCCGGCCCGCACGTGCTCGATCTCTGCTGGCACCTGCCGAGCGGGCTGATCGACCGACGCTACGCGCCCAAGGTGGCCGAGGCGCAGCCCGGCCGGATCGCCACGCTCAGGGTCACGGTCGAGACGCACATGGCGCCGGGCAACCCGCGCCAGCCCTACAAGGTGATCTGCGCCGACGAGACCGGCTTCATCGAGCTGGTGTTCTTCCACGCCAAGCCCGACTACCTCACCAGGGTCCTGCCGGTCGGCGAACAGAGCGTGATCAGCGGCAAGGTCGAGATCTTCAACAACATCCTGCAGATGACGCACCCCGATCACATCGGCCGGCCCGACGAACAGGAGAGCCTGATGTCGGTCGAGCCGGTCTATGCCCTGACCGCCGGTCTCAGCCTCAAGGTCGTGGGCAAGGCCGTGCGCGCGGCACTCCAAAGCCTGCCCGCGCTGCCCGAATGGCTCGATCAAGCCTATCGGCAGCGCGAGGGCTGGAGCGACTGGCACGAGGCCCTTCTGACCGCGCATCGGCCGCAGGGCGAGCAGGACCTGGAGCCGAGCACGGCGCCCCGTATGCGCCTGGCCTACGACGAGCTGCTCGCCAACCAGCTCGCGCTCGGCCTGATCCGCGCCCATCAGCGGCGCCAGAAGGGCCGGATCGTGCGCGGCGACGGCCGGCTGCGCGGCGAGATCCTGAGCGCCCTGCCCTTCCGCCTGACCAAGGGGCAGCAGGCCGCCGTCGAGGAGATCCTGGCCGACATGGCGGGCGATCACCGGATGCTGCGCCTGCTCCAGGGTGATGTCGGCAGCGGCAAGACCGTGGTCGCGCTGCTGGCCATGACCGCCGCGGTCGAGGCCGGCGGCCAGGCTGCGCTGATGGCGCCGACCGAGATCCTGGCACGGCAGCACTACCAAACACTCCAGCCGCTTGCCTCGGCGGCCGGAATCGACCTGGCCCTGCTGACTGGTCGCGACCGCAGCAAGGCGCGCCGGGCCGTGCTCGAGCGCATCGCCAGCGGCGAGGCGAACATCGCCATCGGCACCCACGCCCTCTTTCAAGAGGAGGTTGCCTTCCGCGACCTGGCGCTCGCCGTGATCGACGAGCAGCACCGCTTCGGCGTGCACCAGCGCTTGACCCTCACCGGCAAGGGCCGCGGCGTCGACGTGCTGGTCATGACCGCCACGCCTATCCCGCGCACGCTGATGCTGACCGCCTACGGCGACATGGAGGTCTCGCGCTTGACCGAGAAGCCGGCCGGACGGCTGCCGGTGGACACCCGTGCCCTGCCGCTCGACCGCCTCGAAGAGGTCGTCGGCGGGGTCGAGCGTGCCCTGGCCGGCGGCGCCAAGGTCTACTGGGTTTGTCCGCTGGTGGCCGAATCCGAGGTCAGCGACATGGCCGCCGCGGAGGCGCGCCACGCCGCCCTTCGCGAGCGCTTCGGCGAGCGGGCCGGGCTGGTGCACGGCCGCATGAAGGGGCCGGACAAGGACGCCGTCATGACCGGCTTCGCCGAGGGCGGCATCGACATCCTGGTCGCGACCACAGTGATCGAGGTCGGCGTCGACGTGCCGCAGGCGAGGGTCATGGTGATCGAGCACGCCGAGCGCTTCGGTCTCGCCCAGTTGCACCAATTGCGTGGGCGCATCGGCCGCGGCGCGGCGAAGTCGACTTGCCTGCTGCTCTACCAGGGGCCGCTGGGCGAGACCGCGCGCCGGCGCATCCAGGTCATGCGCGAGAGCGACGACGGCTTCCGCATCGCCGAGGAGGACTTGCGCCTGCGCGGGGCCGGCGAGCTGCTCGGCACGCGCCAGAGCGGCATGCCGACCTTCCGACTCGCCGATCTCGCCGTCCACGGCGACCTGCTGGCCACCGCCCGTGACGACGCCAGGCTGATCTTCGAGCGCGACCCCCAGCTCGAGTCGCCGCGCGGCGAGGCCTTGCGGGTGCTGCTCTACCTCTTCGAACGCGACGCCGCCGTCCGATTCCTACGTTCGGGCTAGGGTAAACCCAAAGGCTAGATCGGGTCGTAAGGATCCGGGAGCGGTGGTTGACCTCGATCAATGCGAGGGGCCGAGATCCCTGCCAAATAGCGCCACAAGGGGTTATTCGGCAGATGGCAGACCTTTCAACCTCACAGCCCGTAAGTCGCGCCGCGCTTCTGCGCGGTGGTTGGAGCGCGCAGCCGGCCGCCCTGCGGCCACCCTGGGCGCGTGAAGAACACGCGTTCTTGAACGCCTGCACCCGCTGCGAGGCCTGCGTCTCCGCCTGCCCTGAGAGCGTCATCGGGCAAGATTCGCAGGGCTTTCCGCGGCTCGATTTCAGCAGCGGCGAATGCACCTTTTGCGGCGAATGCGTCTCGGCCTGCGAGCCTGAGGCGCTGTCGCTCAACCGCGCGCGGCCCTGGTGTGCGCATGCGGAGATCCAGACCAGCTGCCTGGCGCTCGAGGGC
>JAKSDN010001346.1 GCA_022360075.1 Kiloniellales bacterium
GGCCTCGCCCGTCACGCCCTGTCCCGCATCGAGGAACTGTCGGAAGGCCTCGCTGTAGCCCTCGGCCGGCGCGCGTTCGAGATCCTTATGCACGCAAACCGCCTCGGAGAGGCAGATCGGAGTCCAGGCCTGAATCGCATCCCGCGTCTCCGGCATCTCGATCGCGTGGAGCGTCAGGCCGCGCGCGACGAGAGCGTCTATAGCCCGGGACAAGACCGACCGGGTTTCGGGCAAGACGTCCGCCGTGGCGTAACGCTCGTCGAATCCCAATCGCAATCCCTTCAGGCTCTGGTTCAGGCCGCCGGCGTAGTCGGGCACGGGGGCGGCGAGGCTCGTCGCGTCGGCCGAGTCGCGGCCGGCGACGACGCCGAGCACGGCTGCCGCGTCTTCGACGCGGCGCGCCATGGGGCCGACATGGTCGAGCGTCCAGGACAGCGGAAAGACGCCATGCCGGCTAACGCGACCCCAGGTCGGCTTGATGCCGACGATGGCATTGCTGAGCGAGGGAAAACGGATCGAGCCGCCGGTGTCGGTGCCGATGGCGGCTTGGCAAAGGCCTGCCGCCACGGCGACGCCCGAGCCGCTCGAGGACGAGCCGGTCCACAAGTCCGCCCGCCAGGGGTTGACCGGCGCAACGACGTCCGGATGGTGGAGCGCCAGCGCACCTTCCGACATCTCGGCCTTACCGACGATGACTGCGCCTGCGTCGTAGAGGCGTTTGACGACGGTCGCATCGGCCTTGGGCCGTCTGTTCCGGAACATGGGCATGCCGACGGCCGTGGGTATGGCTGCCGTGTCGCAGAGATCCTTGACCGCGACCGTCACGCCGTGAAGCGGGCCGCGCAGCTCGCCCCGCGCGGCCTCGGCTTCAAGGGTCCGCGCACGCTCAAGCGCTTCCTCCCGCATGACGTGGGCGAAGGCGCCGAGGCGGGGTTGCAGCGCTTCGATCCTGTCGAGCGTGGCAGACGTCAGCTCGAGCGGCGAGAGCGCTCTTCCGGCAATCGCCCGCGCTGCCTCGATGAGCCCCAACTCGAGCATGTCATTCGAGGTCTTGTCGGCTCTTGCGCTTTCGCTCGCCATGGCGGCGCTCCTCACAGTTTCTCGAACATGGCAGCCACCGAGAGCAGGTCGGCCTCGCCAAAACGGCGTCCGATCAGCATGAGGCCGATCGGCAGGTCGTCGTGGCGTCCGCAGGGGACCGTTATGGCGGGGTGGCCGACTGCGTTGTAGGGCGCCGTGTTTCCCACCATGGGCAGCGCGAGCTCGACGCGTTCTTTCAAGCCGGCACCGGGCGCCGGGTGAGCCAGCGCCCTGAAGGGAGTGGTCGGCATCGCCATGGCGTCGAAGTCCGCCAGGACCGAATCGAACTCGGCCCTCATCCGGGCAAGCAGTGACTGCGCCTTGGCGTAGAAGCGGCCGTGATGGCGTTCATGCATATAGGCGCCCATCAAAAGGGCCGGTATGGCGGGCGGCGAGATCTCGTCCGGCCGGCTGCGCCATCCGGAGACGGCCTCCAGCATGGCCGCGCTCGCATAGCCCTCCTCGTAGCTTGCCAGCCCGTTGGCCTTGAACATCAGCTCCGAGGTGCCCTCGACGACGATGGCGTGCCAGACGTCGAAGCAGGTCAGATGTGCCGGCACCGAGATCTCTTCGACCTCCACGCCGACCGAGCGGAAGCGCGAGATCGCTTCGCGGACCTGCCGGTCGGTCTCCGGCTCGCTTTCGGGCCGACCGAAGCCCTCTTTGACCAGCGCCAGGCGGCGCGGCTTTCGCCCCTCCGACAGGCGATCCAGGTAGTGATCCACCGGCTTGCCGGATGCGTCTTGCCGGGGATCGAACCCGTCCGCGCCGGCGATGACTGTAAGGAGTCTCGCCACGTCCTCGACCCGCGCGCCCATGGGGCCGCAGTGGTCGATCGTGGCGTCCATCGCGAAGGCGCCGGTGTAGGGAACCAGACCGTGCGTGGGCTTCAGGCCCACCACGCCGCACCAACTGGCCGGGATGCGGATCGACCCGCCCTGATCGCAGCCCAGTGCCATCGGAACGTCCCCCGCCGCAATGGCGGCCGCGCTGCCGCTCGACGATCCGCCGGCGGAATGCGTTGTTTTGTGCGGGTTTAGGACCGGCGGCACGCTCGTATGGCTATGGCCGGAGAAGCTGAGATTCTCGCAGGCCGTCTTGCCCCGGATCGTCCCTCCGGCGGCAAGGATGCGCGCAACGACGGTGGCGTCGAAATCGGGAACGAAGTCCTCCAGCAAGGGAGAGCCGTTGCGCGCCGGCATGCCCGCCACGCAGATCGCGTCCTTGACGCCGACAGACTGGCCCGCGAGCAGGCCCTTCCCGCTGCCGTCGATCGGCCCGATCCAGGCCCAGGCGTTGTAGGGGTTCTCGTCGGGCCGGGGCGTGCGGCCGACCGCTGGCCCGCGGGCGGGCGCGGCCGGGGCCGGCCCCTCCATCGCGTCGAGCCGCCGGTAGGGATCGATCATCGCGGCCAGGAAGGCGCTATAGGTGTCGATCGCTTCGTCTGACAGGCGCAGTCCAAGCCTGTCGGCGAGATCGCGGACGTCGTCGCGTGTGGGAGCTTCAAGGGTCATGTCGTCGCACTCCGCGCGAGGCTCGAACCTCGATAGGGCTCACGAAGGCTGCGCCTGAGCGGCATGTTGCCCGGCAATCCGTCCATAGACGGCACCGCGGAGCACCGAGGTCGCGCCGGTATAGCGCCCGTAGTAGAGGCCCATGGTCTCGCCAGCCGCATAGAGGCGCGGGATCGGACGGCCGTCGTGGTCGAGGACCTGGGCATTGGTGTTGCAGCGCAGACCCCCGAAGGTGAAGCAGTTGGCCGAGATCACGGGCCAAACGCGGTAGGGCGGACTGTTCAGGGGCAGCCCCCAGTTCGATTTCGGCGGTGTCAGGCCGCGGGTCGCGAGGCCATCGAGCTCGAGCGGCTTGAACTGTCCCTCGACCGTCGCCGCGTTGAACTCTTCGACCGTTGCTGTCAGCGCATCGGCCGGCATGCCGAGCGTCTGCGCGAGGTCTTCGAGGCTGTCGGCGGTGATCGGCTCCTGATCGCTGCGCACGGTGCGTTGCCAATTGGGAACCTTGTCAAGCTGCGAATCGCAAATGAGATAGGCGATACCGCCGGGCAGCTTGTTGATCAGGCGGGCGATGTTTTCGTAGATGGCGTCGACCGTGTAGGAGGCTTCATCGACGAAGCGCTTGCCGTGCGCGTCCACCAGGATGCCGTAGGGAAACACGAAGACGATCGGCTCGGACTGGCCGGAGCGCGGATCGATCGGCTCGGCATGATACTCGGAAAAGTCGCCGCAAGGCGCCGCGCCGGCGGCGAGCGCCACCCGGATACCTTCGCCCCGGTTGTAGTAGCCGCCGCGGGCGACCGGGCGGATGTAACGCGCCTTCTCGCCATAGTAGAGGCTCTGCATCTCGGCATTGCCCTCGAAGCCGCCGCAGGCAAGGACCACTCTGCCGCGGAATTCCAGCCCTCTCTCGGTCTTGCCGTTGGCGCGGATGCCGGCCACCGCGCCGGTGTCCAGCAGAAGGTCCTCCAGCGTCGTCTCGTAGAAAAAGGTGACCCCGAGCCGTTCGGCCTGTTCCGCCAGGGCATCGACCAGGGCGAGGCCGCCGCCGACCGGACAGATCCGTGTGGTCGACTGCGTGATCAGATAGCTCGCCATGTCGGAGAAGCGGATTCCGGCGGTCTTCAGCCAGGCCAGGGTCGGCCCGGCCTCGCGCGCCAGGGTAAAGACCATTTCCGGGTCGGTGAAGGACATGGCCTTCACGATCGACGACCAGTCCCCGTAGGGCTGCGCCGTTTCGGCGACCAGGGAGGGGTCCAGATTGAACCCTGCATTCGCCATGAAGTGCTCTTCGAAATCGTCGGCGACTTCGTTTTCGTTCTTCATCCGCATGAAGGCTTCGGTCCAGCGCGTGTTGCCGCCGCGCTCTTCGACGGGCGCACGCTCCAGAATGGCGACGCTGGCGCCGGCCTCGGCCGCGGAGACGGCCGCCGAGAGGCCCGCGATGCCGCATCCCACGACGATCACATCGAACTGACTGCTCACCCTTTTCCTCCCTTGACCGGCAAACGCCTACCAGACGCGGCCGTCCGATCTCATGCCTTGATGGCGAAGGGGTCGCGCTCTTCGTCCGAGAAATCGATCATGACGTTCTTGGTGTTGGTGAACTCCTCGAGGGCGATCTCGCCGCGCTCGCGTCCGAACCCGCTGTCCTTGAACCCGCCGAAGGGCGCTTGCACGGCGACGGCGCGATAGGTGTTGACCCAGACCGTGCCGGCGCGGATGCCACGCGAAACCCGCATCGCCCGATCGATGCTGGTCGTCCAAATGCCGGCGGCGAGGCCGTACTTCGTGTTGTTCCCGATCTCGATCGCCTCCTCCTCGGTGTCGAAGGGAATGATCGAGAGCACGGGGCCGAAGACCTCTTCCTGCGCGATCGTCATATCATTGCGCACATCCACAAAGATGGTGGGCTCGATGAAGAAGCCCTTGTCGAGATTGTCGCCGGTCGCGGCCTTGCCGCCGGTCGCCAACTGCGCGCCCTCGGCCTTGGCGTTGTCGATCGACCCGAGAATGCGCTTGAACTGGGGTTCGTTTGCCGCGGTGCCCATTTCGGTCGCCGTGTCCGTCGGGTCGCCGAGACGGATCTTGCCCGCCCGTTCGACGAGCTGGTCGACGACCTGCTGATAGACCGTCCGCTGCACGAGAAGGCGGGAGCCGGCGATGCAGGTCTGTCCCGTGGCGGCGAAGATGCCGGCGAGCGCACCCACGATCGCCTTCTTCAGGTCGGCGTCGTCGAAGACGATGTTGGGGGACTTGCCGCCGAGCTCGAGCGTCGCGCGGACCAGCTTGCGGCCGGCGTTTGCGGCGATCTCCCGCCCGACGGCAGGGCTGCCTGTGAAGCTGATGTGATCGATGCGGCCGCTCTCGAGCAGCGCCTTGCCGACGCGCGCGTCGCCGGTGACGACGTTGACGACGCCGGGGGGAAAGCCGGCTTGCTCGACGAAACGGGCGAACTCCAGCGTCGTCGCCGAGGCGTGCTCGGAAGGCTTGACGACGACGCAGTTGCCGGCGGCGAGCGCGGGTGCCAGCTTGTTCGAGAGCAGGCCCATCGGTGAGTTCCAGGCGGTGATCAAGACCGCCACGCCGGCCGGCTCGCGCGCGGCGTAGTCGAACACGTCGCGCGTGTCGAGCGGGATCACCTTGCCCCAGAGCTTGTCGGCGTAGCCGGCGAAGAAGCGGTACTGCCGGGCCGCGAAGAGCATCTGGCTGCGCGTCTCCCTGATGATCTTGCCGTTGTCGGTGCTCTCGAGACGGCCCATCCGGTCCGCATCGGCCGTGAGAAGGTCGGCGAGCTTGTGCATGAGGCCCGCCCTTTCGAGCCCCGAGGTGCGCGACCAGCAAGTCTCGAAAGCCGTGCGTGCGGCGGATATGGCCTCTGCGACCTGATCGTCACTGGCCTGCGGAATCGAGGCCCAGGCCTGCCGGTTATAGGGGTTGACTGCGGGAAAGCGCTCTTGGGAGCCCTGGGCAAAGAACTTGCCGCCGATGAAGAGCTCGTACTCCGTTGTCATGCTTAGGTCCTTGCTTTGTCTTCGCACCATGCGAGCGCGATCCGTGGGACGAGGCCACACTTGCGGCAACGAGGCTTCGAAGCCGAGCTAAACATCGGCCTTGGCGAGCCCTTGAGCGTGCATCTGCTTGGCGACTTGCGACTCCGGTAGAAAGGGCTGGGCCGCGCTGATTCTGTTGATCGGCTTGCCGCGAATATAGGCTGCCAGGTTCTCGAGTGACTGCTCGAAGAACGTCCTCATGTTCTCCTCGGTTGCGAAGCCGATGTGCGGTGTTGCGAGGACATTGGGGAGGCTGCGGAACGGATGGTCGTCGGGGAGGGGCTCGATATTGAAGACGTCGAGGCCAGCCCCCGCTATGTGACCGGTCTGCAGGGCGGAGATGAGCGCGCGCTCGTCGACGAGTTGCGGTCTTGCCGTGTTGATCAGGAAGGCCGTCCGCTTCATCGCGGCTATCTCCTGTGCCCCCACCGTCCCTTCGGTTGTGTCACTGAGCGGCAGGTGGATCGTCACGACATCGGAGCGGCGGAAAAGGGCGTCCTTCGAGACGCACTCGACATCGTGAGGCGTTGCGCGTTCCGGCGTGAGGTTTCGGCTCCAGGCGACAACCTGCATGCCGAGGATCTTGGCGATTCGGGCGACGGGGACGCCCATGTTCCCGAGGCCGATGACACCGAGTGTCTTGCCGGCGAGCCCTTGGCCGAGGCCGACCTGCCAGCCCCCGGCCCGCACCGAAGCGGTCTCCTGCGGGAGACGCCGCATCAAGGACAGGATCAGCGCCCAGGTTACCTCCACCGTCGTCTGGTGAAGCGCGTCGGTGGTGCTCACCGTGATGCCGAGATCGTCCGCCGCCTGCAAGTCGAGCGAACGCGCATTGCGCATGCCGGTCGCGAGGATGAGCTTCAGGCGTGGCAGGCGCTCGAGCAGGCCCCGCGAGAATTCGGTGCGCTCGCGAATGCGCATGACGGCTTCGAAATCGGCAAGGCGGGAGACAAGCTGGTCCTCGTCATACACGTGATCGCGGAAGGGGACGACGGCCACCTGCGGCACGCGGCTCCAATCGACGATCTGTAGCGCCACGCCCTGGTAATCGTCGAGTATCGCGAGGCGCATCCGCCCGTCTCCAGCGCATTCCGTGCCCCGAAATCCTGCGAGTCAAACTGTCATCTGTCAACAGTTGAAATCCACCTGGAGCGACCAGTTCGGAGGTGGCCCCTTGAAGGTTGGAGGGTCGCTGCCAAGGAGGTTCCGTCTATCAGGCGGCGAAGGTGTCAAGCGGGGCCGGGGCTGCAAATCAGGCGGCGTCGTCGTCGGCCCAACGACGGCGATCAGGCCAAATCCGCGCTGGCTGATACGCCACCTCTCGGGACACGACCCGACACCGTATCGAATCCGATGAGCTTCCGCAGGATATCGATGGCAAAACCGATCTTACCATAGCCCCGGCGCCAACAGTCTGGCTGGAACGATGGCTTCGGTGGGATGAGGTCGTATTGGCGTAAATCGCCCTTACGAGTTTGCCCGCCTGGAAGGACTACTAGGCCGTGCCGAATGCAAGGTTGTGCTTAGGGTTCTGCAACGGCAGATATCTGCGGGCCGTGTTCGGCCGTTTTTGGCTAGTAGCGTTTTATCGAAAGCACATCGAAGGTGTGCTTGATGGTTTTCACTGCCTTGTTGTAGTCCGATAGGGCGAGGCATGCGATGAGGGCATCGACGATGCCGAGTTGGGCGATGCGGCTCGTCATCGCTTCCGTGCGGAACTGCGTTTCCTTCGCCATGGTGTAGAGGACCACGTCGGCGAAGGCCTGCACCGGTGACTTCCCGTAGTTCGTGATGCAGATGGTATGGGCGCCGGCCTCCTTGGCGAGCTTGGTGGCCGCGATGGTCTCTTGGGTGCTGCCGGAGTGGGACACCGTGATGGTCGCGACCCTGCGATTGGTCAGTGACGCGGAGATCGCTTGCACGTGGGAGTCGATGACCACCTTGCAGTTGATGCCGATCCTCAGCATCCGGTATTGGATGTCCTCGGCGATCGGGGCGGCGCTGCCGATGCCGTAGACCTCGACGCGTTCGGCGTCGCGGATCAGCTTGGCAGCCTTCGCCATGGCCGCCGGATCGAGGACCGAGAGGGTATCCTTGAGGGCTTGGATGTCGCTGTGGAAGATCTTCTCGATGACCGTAGCCGTATCGTCCTTGCGATTTAGGTCTTCGTGAATGAACTGGATCGGCTGCACCAAGTCCTGGGCGAGGGCGATCTTCAGCTGTTGAAATCCGGTGGTGCCGACCTGTTGGCAAAGGCCGACGACGCTGCCTTCGCTGGCCTGTGCCTTCTCGGAGACTTCCGTCACCGACATGTGAACGACATCCGCGGCATTGGCCATGATGAAGTCAGCAATCCTGCGGCCCGTCGGCGCCAGTGATGGCCGCATCGCTGCGAGGCGCGCCAGGACGCCATTGACCGGGTGAGCCTTCTCTTCGCGCTGGGCAGGGCTCTTCGTCTGCTGCGTTCGTGCCATGGATGGCTCTCCGTGGAGGGGAGGCAGAGGTCGTGCTCTCGTGCTAGGCAGACGCCCGGCATGGCGGTTCGCCCACGCACCAGCGTCCCGTCAAGGTCGATCACGAAGGACGACTTCGCCGAATCGTTCGTGGCACTGACTTTGGAGCGTATCGCTTGTCGGCCCATTCGTTGTCAACGCCGTTGTACCGGTGCCCGCGGCCGCCGCACCATAGAATGAGATTATCTCATAATTTTCCATTAGATAAAATAAGCATTTTTCATAAAATGGTCACGAACCCACACTAAGCTTTGGGGCAGCGCAACTGACCCGAAAGGTCGGCGGACTTCGTCACGCAGTCGGTTCTAGCGTGGCTGATTCGCGATTGACAAGGAGAGGCGATCGATATGAATACGCTGAATAATTTGTCGCGCCGTCGAATGCTGCGGGCAACGATGGCTGCCGTCGGCGGGCTTGCGATGGGTGCCACGCCGTGGTCGCGCGGCCAGGCGGCCTCGAAGTCAGTCAACCTGGCCGACATCGGCGTCGGCGATCCGGGCAGTTGGCAGCGTTTCAACGACAAGACCGGTTGGGACGTTAATCTCGTGGCCATCGGTAATTCCCCTTCGGCCATCATCAATGTCATGCTCGGCGGCGGGGGTGTCCAAACCTACGACGCCATTCACATCGTCGGCGGGGTTCA
>JAKSDN010001347.1 GCA_022360075.1 Kiloniellales bacterium
CCCCAAGGCACCGCCATCATCGCGGCCACGCAGCCGCGGGCGAGCGCATTATGACGGCGCCGGACGGAGCGCATCTGGCCTTTCCCTTTCGCGTCGGCCGCGACGGCCGTAGCGCGCGGGTCGAGAGCCTGGAGCAGCACGTGCGCGAGGAAGTGATGCAACTGATCCTGACCAATCCAGGCGAGCGGGCCTTTCGCCCGGAGTTCGGCGGCGGTGCGCGGCGCCTTGTCTTCGAGGGCGCCGACGATACCGCGGCGGCCATGGCCAAGGCGCGGCTCAGCCAGGCGCTCTCGCGCTGGCTCGGCGAGCGGCTGACGGTCGAGGACCTGATCGTCGAGGCGCCCGACGGCTCGCTCACGATCGACCTCAAGTACCGCATTGCCGGCCAGGAAGACACCCGCGTCATGCGGTTCCAGAAGGACGGCGCCTGAGATGACGATCATCGACCAGGAAGCCTTGCAGGAGCGGGTGCGCAACCTCGGCGCCTTCAACGGCCTGCGCCTGGTCCTGGTCGGATTGCAGCCGGCCGGCGCGCCGACCGAGGCGCTACTCCAGTTGCATCTCCACAACGACAACGAACGGCAGAACATCCTGGACGCCTTCGGCGCCGACCCGACGAGCGGCCCGCAGATCTTCCCGATCAGCGGCGGCCACCGGGTGCCGGCCGGCTCGGCGATCGGGCAGGTGCAGGTCACGAACATCGCGGCCGGCGCGGACGACCATGTGCTCGAATTGACCGTGGCGCCGATCGGCGACTACTCGACCTATGTTCTGAGCGTCAGCCATCCGAATTTCGATCCGCTGCTCAGCGAGCTGCCGTTCAAGTTCCGCCCCGGCTGCTTCTCGATCGACTGCGCGCCCGACTGGGCGCCGGAAGGACCGCCCGGCGAGAACCCGGCGATCGACTACCTGGCCAAGGATTTCGATTCCTTCCGCCACACCATGATCGCGGCGATGATGGAGCGGGTCCCCGGCTGGCGCGCGACCAGCGCCGCCGACTTCGACCAGACCCTGCTCGAGCTGTTCAGCGCCGCGGCCGACGAGCTCAGCGACTACCAGGACCGGGTGATGAACGAGGCCTACATCGGCAGCGCGCGTAAGCGCGTGTCGCTGGCCCGCCACGCCCGCCTCATGGACTACCACTTGCACCAGGGCAACCAGGCGAGCACTTGGCTGGCGCTCGAGCTGCAGAACCCGGCGGACGGCACGCTGCCCGCCGGCCTCCTCGCCTGGACCGGCGATGCCGAGCCGCGCGACAGCGCGCAGGTCTTCATGACCCAGGAGCCGGCACGGCTGCATCACCGGCTGAGCCGCATGGGCCTCTACAACTGGAGCGGCGCCGTGCCGTCCCTGGCCGCGGGCAGCACGAGCGCGGACCTCGAAATTCCGAATGCGATCCTGCCCGACATCGATGGCCTGCAGGCTCTGATCAACGACGGCGAGATCCGCTACCTGCTGATTCAGGAATGGCTCAATCCGGAGACCGGCCTCGCTGGCGGGCGCAACCCGGAAAAACGCCAACTTCTGGAGCTGATCCCGGACCGGGCCGAGCGGCGCAGCGATCCGCTCGGCGGGCCCTATCTGCACGTCGAGTGGGTCGAGGCCGATCAGCTCAAACACAACTACTGTTTCCTCGTCGACACGCCGACCGG
>JAKSDN010000246.1 GCA_022360075.1 Kiloniellales bacterium
CTGCACCTGCGCCACGGCACCGAGCCGGAGATGATGTGGCTGAAGCGCGGCGAGAATGGCCTGCCGGACGGCGGCTTCTCCAAGCCGAACTGCTATCACATCGACCAGTTCGAGTCGCTGCGGCCGACCTTCATGCAGGTGAGCGAGTACTCGCGGGCCATGGGACTCGACATGATCCAGGGCGACCACGAGGACGCGCCCGGTCAGCTCGAGCTCAACTTCACCTTCGACGACGCCCTGCGCACCTGCGACCGCCTGGCGACCTATCGCCAGATCTGCGCCCAGGTCGCGCGCGAGCAGGGCCTGATCGCCTGCTTCATGTCGAAGCCCTTCATGGGCGTCTCGGCGTCGGGCTGCCATCACAACCTGTCGCTCTGGACCGGCGGCAAGGACGAGGTGCTCAAGCTCGGCAACGACCGGCTGCCGGGCCTGGAAGGCGCCTTCTCCTACCGCAAGGGCGGCCAGAACCACTTCATGCCCGATCCCAAGATCGATGCGAAGAAGCCGGGCCCCATCGGCCTGCAATGCATCGGCGGCGTGATGGAGCACGTCGGCGCGCTCACCGCGATCGGCTCGTCGACCGTGAACTCCTACCGCCGGCTTTGGGACACGGGTTTCTGGGCGCCGGTCTTCGCCGACTGGGGCTATCAGAACCGCACCTGCGCGCTGCGCGTCTCGGCGCCCGGGCGCTTCGAGTACCGCTCGGTGGATTCCATGGTCAATCCCTACCTGATGGCCGCCGCGCTCTTGAAGACCTTCGACGACGGCATCGTGCGCAACCTCGATCCGGGCGAGCCGGAAGAGCGCAACATCTACGAGGCCATGGAAGCCGGCAAGCTGGTCAAGAAGCTGCCGATGTCGCTCGGCGAAGCCTTGGAGCGGCTCGACAACGATGCGGTCGTCAAGTCGGCCATGCCCGACGAGATGTACCGCGTCTTCACCCACTACAAAGGCGACGAGTGGGAGAGGTTCAACCACACGGTCACCGAATGGGATCTGCAGACCTATTGGGACTGCCTGCCGTAGGGAGAGGAACGAAGGACATGTGCGGCATCGCCGGACTCATACATCGCGGCGCCTCGGCCGATATCGGATCGGAGCTGACGGCGATGCTTCAGTCCTTGAAGCATCGCGGGCCCGACTCGACCGGCTTTGCGCTCTACGGCAAGCCGGCCGGGGAGCGCTATGTCATGCGCTTCAAGGTCGCCGAACAGGAGGAGGCCAGAAAGGGCTTCGACATCCAGAAGCAGATGCGCGACCGCAAAGCCGCCGTCGACAACCGCATGGCGGAGATGGGCGGCAAGATCCTCGAGGAAGATACGGCGACCGAGTACGCCTATCGCTATCTTTTCGCCTTCGAGGGCGACCTGCGGCGCCTCGCCGACTACATCGAGGACATCGACGGCGTCGAGATCCTGTCGCTCGGCCACGCGCTGGAGCTGATCAAGGACCTGGGCGATGCCACGGTCGTCTCGGACCAGTACGGCCTCAAGGGCTTCGGCGGCACCCACGCCATTGGCCACACCCGCATGGCCACCGAGTCCGACGTCGATATCCGCTCGGCCCATCCCTACTGGGCCTATCCCTTCAACGACGTCTCGGTCGTGCACAACGGCCAGCTCACCAACTACTGGGGCTATCGCCGGGCGCTCGAGCGGCGCGGTCATCGCTTCATGTCGAACTGCGATTCCGAGCTGATCGCGGTTTACGTCGCCGATCAGATCGACCAAGGCAACGATCTCGAAGGCGCCATGCGGCGCTCGGTCGAGGAGCTCGACGGGGTCTTCACCTACCTGGTCGCGACTTCCGACAGCCTGGGCATGGCCAAGGACGTGATGGCGGCCAAGCCGATGGTGCTCTACGAGTCGGACGACTTCATCGCCATGGCCTCCGAAGAGGTCGCGATCCGCAGCGTCTTTCCACACGAGATTGATACCTACGATCCCTACGAAGGGGAGGTTCGGGTATGGCAGAGCTGAACCAGGAGCACGAATCCCACCGCATGGGGATGCATACCGAGCAGCTTGCCGGTCGCACCCAGCAGGTCTTCTTCGATGCCGAGGAGAGCGAGAACTTCGTCTATCCCGGCGCGCCGGACGTCGACTACAACAAGCGCGCCGAGTTC
>JAKSDN010000910.1 GCA_022360075.1 Kiloniellales bacterium
CGACCCGCCGCAGTGCTCGATCACCTTGTCGGCCATGCGTTTCTTGCGGCCGTCGTTGATCTCGACCACGCTCTCGACGATGCGCAGCGGCCGCTCGGCCTCGCGGGCGGTGCGCACGAGGGCGAGCGTGTCCTTGGGAAAGCAGGAGCCGCCGTAGCCGGGACCGGGATGCAGGAACTTGCGCCCGATGCGGCCGTCGAGCCCGATTCCCCGGGCCACGTCATGCACGTCGGCACCGACGCTCTCGCAGAGGTCGGCGATCTCGTTGATGTAAGTGATCTTGGTCGCCAGGAAGGCGTTGGCGGCATACTTGGTGAGCTCGGCCGTCTCCAGGCTGGTCACCAGGACGGGCGTCTCGATCAGATAGAGCGGGCGATAGAGCTGCTGCATGATCTCGCGCGCCCGCTCGCTGTCGGTGCCGATCACCACGCGATCTGGCCGCATGAAGTCGTTGATCGCCGAGCCCTCGCGCAGGAACTCGGGGTTCGAGACGACGTCGAAATCGGCGCCGGGCCGGGCCTCCTCGACGATCGCCGCGACCCGCCGCCCGGTGCCGACCGGCACCGTGGACTTGGTGACGATGACCGTGTAGCCGTCGAGGGCCTCGGCGATCTCGCGCGCCGCGGCCTCGACGTAGCTCAGATCGGCGTGGCCGTCGCCGCGCCGGCTCGGCGTGCCGACGGCGATGAAGACGGCCTCGGCCTGGGAGACGGCCTCGGCGAGATCGCCGGTGAAGGAAAGCCGGCCGGCGCGCACGTTGCTCTCGACGAGCTGCTCGAGGCCAGGCTCGTAGATGGGGATCTCGCCGTTCTGCAATCGGGCGATCTTGTCGGCATCCTTGTCCACGCAGACGACGTCGGTTCCGAACTCGGAGAAGCAGGCACCGGACACCAGGCCGACGTAGCCGGTCCCGATCATGGCGACGCGCATGGGGCGCTCTCCTCTGCTACTGGGTGCTTGAGCTACCGGATGCTTAGGACACGGCGCTCGAGAGGGACGGCTGCCGCTCGGCTTCGGCGGCATAGCGTTGAATGATCTCCGCCATGTCCCGGCCCAAATCCGGCCGATTGAGGGCAAAAGCTACATTGGCCTCGAGGAAACCCGCCTTGCTGCCACAGTCGAAGCGGGTCCCCTCGAATCGCAGGCCATGGAACGGCAAGCGATCGATCGTGCGCGCCATCGCGTCGGTCAACTGGATTTCACCGCCGGCGCCCTTTTCCTGCCGGTCCAGCTCCTCGAAGACCTGGGGCTGCAAAATGTAGCGGCCAATGATCGAGAGCGTCGAGGGCGCTACGGACGGATCCGGCTTCTCGACAAGTCCCGAAGCCTTGGCGAGCCGGCCGTCGTCTTCCACGACATCGAGGATGCCGTAGCGGTCGGTTTGATCGCGGGGCACCGACATGACCGCCGCCAGATTGCCGCCGACCTCGTCGTAGACTTCGGCCATCTGCTTCAGGCAGGGCTTCGAGGAGAGGATCAGGTCGTCGGCGAGCAGCACGGCGAAAGGCTCCTCGCCCACAAGGTGACGGGCGCACCAGACCGCGTGGCCGAGTCCGAGCGGTTCCTGCTGGCGGGTGTAGGAGACCTGCCCCGGCGCCAGCACCAGGGAGTCGATCTCCTTCACGGCCTCGCTCTTGCCGCGTGCACCCAAGGTCGATTTCAACCCTGGGCTATGATCGAAATGATCCTCGATCGCCGCCTTGCCGCGCCCGGTGACGAAAATGAACTCCTCGATTCCGGCGTCTCGCGCCTCTTCCACCGCGTATTGGATCAGGGGCTTATCGACGACCGGCAGCATTTCCTTCGGCATGGCCTTGGTCGCCGGCAGGAAGCGCGTGCCCAGGCCGCCAACGGGAAAGATCGCCTTGCGCAGAGTTCGCTTCATCGATTCGACCTAGTCGTAGGGGGTCCACCAGTGAGACAGGTTTACCGTAGAAGCCCCTATGAGCCCTTAAGACAGATCAATCACCCAGATCGTCCAGCCTCAGTAGGGCACCCGTGCATCGATCCTCGCTTGCCCGGCCCCGCTCGCCCCCCTTGCCATGGGCGCTGGTAATGCCACAGCGCCCCAATCCGCACAAGTCGGGCCGGTGCCGCAGTCAAGCGCCGAGGAGCAGGTCCTTGGCCTGATTGATCTTCGCCGCCAGATAGTTGGAACCGCCGTGGTCGGGATGGATCTTCTGCATCAGCCGGTGGTGGGCGGCGCGGATCTCGGCCTTGGTGGCGCCCGGCTCCAGGCCGAGGATCTCGTAGGCCTCCTCGCGGCTCATACTGGCGCGGGCACCGCCGGGCCCCTCCCCTGTCTCGCCATCGCCGGCCGGCCCGGCGCCGGCACGCTCGCGCCAGGCATCGCCTTGGGTGCGGTCGAGATAGGCCTCGAGCACCGCGGCCGACTCCTCGTCGCCCTCGACGCACTCCTGCCAGAGCTCGATCAACTGCTCGAGCGTGAGGCTTTCCAGAGTCGCACCGGCGAAGCGGCCCTGGAGGATCTCGCCGCTCATCTCGCCGCTGTCATGGTCGAGGCTCATGCGCAGGAACCGGGTCTCGACCTGGGAGGTCTGGCCGGGCGAGGGCCCCCGGGCCGACTTGATTCGCTGAAAAAGCTGGCGCCAGCGCATCAACATCGGAATCAGCGCCGGCAGGGCGAAAAGCGCCAGGGCATGGCGGCCGGCGAACAGCAGCGTCACGACCAGGACGATGCCCAGAATGGCCAGGACCCAGCGGGCGACGCGCAGCACCTGCCGCGGCTCGGCGGACACGAACCAGCGGATCAGCAGCAACGCGCCGATCAGGATCGCCAGGCCGAGCAGGAAATAGGGGATCACCACAGCGTCACTTGACCTGATGGGTCAGGCGCAGCACGTCCGAGCTCTTGCCCTTGGAGTAGTCGGTCAGGGCCCGGCGGCCACCGGCGGCGTAGACCGCGACGGCGGCAAGCAGGTCGCGCAGCTGTTGCGGCGAGCGGGAATCGAAAGGGCAGAAGGCCCCGCCCGAAAGCCGCGCCACTTGCTCGAAGGCGCGCCGCGCGACCGGATCTGCACCCTCGTGGAACATGAAGCAGGGCACGCCCAGCAGGCCGAGCTCGCCCGCCGAGTGCCCCAGACGATCGATGTCCTCCTCCAAGCAATCGCCGACGAAGACGAGGGCGTTGACCTTCTTGCGCTTGGTCTCGGCGATGGCATGCTTCAGCACCTTGCCGATTTGCGTATGGCCGGCCAGGCAGAACACCCCGGTCATGCGCCGCAAAAGCTCGGTCGACTTGCTGACCCAGGGACTGGCCTTGAACTCGCCGAAGCCCCGATAGTAGACGAGCTGGATCTCAAGCCCGCCGAGGGCGGCGGTCTCCTGGAACATCTCGGCCTGGATATGGCTCGCGCGGTCCCAAGTCGGCTCCCGGCTCGCCGTGGCGTCCATGGCGAAGATCAGCCGGCCAAGCTCGCCCGGTGCCTGCACGCTCGACGTCGCCGCCACCTTCCGCAGGAAGGCATCGACCTGCGTGCGGCTCGACTTGCTAGGCAACTTTTCGTCTTTGGCCAAGGGTCTGCGCCTCGCTGTTTCCGCGGTCGCGGTCCTATTGCCCCGCTACGACGGCACCCGCCAAGGATGCCGCAGCGTTCTGTTCCTGGTCGAACTCATCGGGCAGACCGATCGTCTGGAGCAGGGCCCTCACTTCCTGACGGGCGGCCACATGGCTGAGGCTGAGCGGCACGCCGCTGTCCTCCTCGCGCAGATCGAGCAGCGTCAGCCCCTTGAGGAACAACTCGCGAAAGATCACCCGCTCGCCGAAGCCAGCCACCACGCGGAAGTGGAAGCGCTTGCCCATGGCCGCCAGCAAATCCGCGATGGCGCGCTTGCTGCGCGAGTCGATGTGAGTCAGTCGGTTGCGCATCACGACCCAGTCGATCGGCATGCCGCCCCGGCGGGCACGCTCTTGACGTTGCTCCCAAACCATCTGGCTGTAGACGCTGGGCGCGGCAACCCTCTTGCCGCCCGGCTCGATGCGCGCGAGCAGGTCGAGGTCGAGGAAGCTGTCGTTGAGCGGCGTGATCAGCGTGTCGGCATGGCTGTGGCCAAGCCGCGACAGGAAGCTGTCGCTGCCCGGCGTATCGATCACGAGATAGTCCACCGGCCCGATCTCGGCCCGCGCGACCCCGAAGTCGCGCGCCTCCTCGGCCTCGCTTTCCTCACGGCTCGCCGCTTGCGATCGCGGCACGGATCGGAGCTCGGGCATGGGCAGGTCAAGCTCTTTGTCGCGCAGGTAGGCGGCCCGATTCTCCAGATAGCGGCTGAGCGTGCCCTGACGTGCGTCAAGGTCGAGGCAGCCCACCGAGAAGCCGCGGTTGAGCAGCGCGACCGTCAGATGCAGGGCGGTCGTCGACTTGCCCGATCCGCCCTTCTCGTTGCCGAGAACGATCACGTGGGGACGGGCGATGTGGGGCCGTGGCCTCGGCGTCATGCTCACGCAGGTCTGATCCAGACTGCCGTATCGTGAAACACTGCACCGCCCGATGGCGGACCGGGGTCGGCACTGATCAGCGTGTTGATGCCCCGGCCCTCCTCGAAGGCGGCGTTGGGCCAAACGCTCTCGACCACCAGGACGTCCGGCTGCAGTCCGTCGAAGACCTCGACGTGGATCACCAGACTGCCAAGGCGGTTGCCCAGCCGGACCCGGTCGCCTTCGGCGAACCCAAGCTTCCCGCAGGTCTCTGGATGGATCAAGACGCTAGGCCTTCGCTCGCGCTTGAGGCTGCCCGGCGTTTCGGTGAAGGAGGTATTCAGAAAGCTGCGCGCCGGCGCCGCGACAAGGCGGAAGGGATGCTCGGCGTCGGCGGCATCGATCGCATCCCAATGGCCCGGCAGGGACGGCATCGCATGATGGTCCGGCCCGACTTGAGACCAGTCCGCCTTGAAATGGAAAAGCCCGTCGGGCTGCGGAAAGCCATCCAGGAAGTGGGCCTTGTCGAAGGGCTCGGCGCAGTCGAGCCAATGCTCGGCCCAGACCTGCTCGGCCGGCGGATGCCCCGAGGCGGCGAAAGTGGCCTCGATCACTTCCCAGGCGGTCATCTCGAATCCCGGATGCTCGGCGCCGAGGCGCTTCGCCAAGGCGCTGTTCACGTCGTGGTTCGAGCGGCACTCGGGCAGCGGCTCGATCACCGCCTTGGTCGCCTGCAGGAAGGTATGGCCGGACGCCGTGTAGTAATCGTCGTGCTCGAGGAATGTCGTGGCCGGCAGGACCACATCGGCCATGGCCGCGGTGTCGGTCATGAACTGCTCGTGGACGCAGGTGAAGAGATCGTCGCGCGCCAGGCCCTCGAGGCACTTGGTCGTCTCGGGGCAGACGACGGCGGGGTTCATGTTCTGGATCAACAGGGCGGTCACCGGCGGTCCGTCGCCGAGATCGCGTGGGTCGTTGCAGAGGACCGGACCGAAGCGCGACATGTCGAAAGTCCGCACCGAGGGATCGCGGCAGTCCAAGCCCTCGATCAGGGTTTTGTCCAGATGATAGATCGCGCCATTGCCCCAGAGGGCGCCGCCGCCGGGATGCTGCCAGGCACCGGTCACCGTGGGCAGGCAGGACACGGCGTGGA
>JAKSDN010001221.1 GCA_022360075.1 Kiloniellales bacterium
GACGGCGCCGAGAGACGGCGTTGCCGTCGTACGAATCCACAATACGAACACGGGGAAGATCATACGCGCCAGTTTCGAGATGGCTGACGGTATCCCCCTCGTCGAAGGCGGTCTTGCGATCGATGGGGTCGCAGGAAGCGGATCGCCGATCGGACTCGACTTCCTCGACCCCGGTGGCTCCAGAACCGGCCTGCTGTTACCAACCGCCCGGCCCGTCGACGAGCTTTGCGCAGGCGAGGGACGCACGATCCCCGCGTCTTTGATCGACGCGGCGAATCCTTGCGTTTTCGTGCGGGCGTCGGACTTCGGCATGAGCGGCGTGGAGAGCCCGGATGCCTTGGAAGGTGACGGCTCTCTCATGGAAGCCTTGGAAGAGACACGTCGTGCTGCCTCGGTGCTGATGGGGATAACCGGCTCCGCGTTGGAAGCATCGGAGCTTCTGAGCGTGCCGAAGATCGCGCTCGTGTCCGAGCCTGTCGCTCACGAGCTGATCTCCGGACGCAGGCTCTCCGCTACGGAGTTCGACATCTGCGTTCGCATGCTGTCGATAGGAAGGCCGCATCGTGCGATCCCCATCACGGGCGCGATTTGCCTGGCCGTCGCTCTGCATGTGCCGGGCACGGTGCCTGCGACCATGACACGCGTCGGAAATGGCATGCTGCGAATCGCGCACCCTTCCGGCGTGGTCACGGTGGACGCGAAAGTCACGGAGAGCGCGTCGGGCGGGCCGTGGGCGGAATACGGCAGAGTTTATCGCACCGCCCGGCGGCTCTTCGAAGGACAAGCCCTCTATTGTGACCGGAGCCGCGAACCGAAAGGCGCCGCATTCGACGATCGACGTTATTGACGTGGGGCCAGATCCAAGAGCGTGCTTGGTAATGCTGCGCGCGCTATGGGAAGTTTGCCCTGTGGCGTGCCGGTAAGAGCGAGGCTCCAGGGTTCCTCGACTGAGGCCAAGGAAGGTCCGAGATGGCAAAGAACTCCGATCTGATGACACCTCTGGTTTCGGAGAACCTGACACAGATGGCGTTTGAGCGCATAGAACGCGCCATTCTGTCGGGCGACTTGGAGCCGGGCTACAAGATGAGCGAGGCGGAACTCGCGCGACGGCTCGGCATCAGCCGGGGGCCGCTGCGCGAGGCGATCGCCAGGCTCGAGGGGCTTGGCCTGGTCAGCCGAGTCGCCAATCAGGGCCCGCGCGTCGCGTCGCTCTCGAAGACGGAGCTGCTCGAGCTCCTGGTCTTTCGCGAGGCCGTCGAAGGCATGGCAGCTCGCTATGCCGCCATGAACGCGACCGAAAAGCAGCTCTCGCGGATCGAGCGCTTGATAAGCCGTCACGAGGAGGACCCCACGATCAAAGCTGGCATCGGGTATTTCCAGGGAAGTGGCGATCACGACTTCCATTTGCAGATTGCCCAAGCCAGTGGCAATTCGCGCCTCTATGCCTTCGTCTCGGGTCCTCTTTACTCCATTCTTCGTCTCTACAGGCGGCGCTTCAGCTCGATTCCCGGTCGCCCGCTTTCCGCGCTCTCGGAGCACAGGGCGATCCTAGAAGCGATCAATGAGAGAGACCCGGACGCCGCGGAGGCGCGCATGCGCGAGCATATCAGGCTCAGTCGGGAAAACGTCATGCAAGCCATGCCGGACTCTGAGGGCGAGCCGGTCAGGGCGCGCGCCAAGCCTCGTTCGCGCAAGGCGTAAGCCTTTCCAAACCCAGAGCTGACGGGCGACCAGGGCCGAGCTCGCCGCTTCGCCAGGGAAGGCGAATCGGCGCCGAGCCACGGGAATCGCAAACTGCCATCTGTTGACAGATGACAGTATTCGGTGCAGGCTTCAGGCTTCGTCAGGCGGC
>JAKSDN010001270.1 GCA_022360075.1 Kiloniellales bacterium
ACCCCGCCTTCCAGTTCGTCGGCGACATCATGGGCGGCTACGACACGCCCTGGCAGCAGTACGCCTGGCTGTACCACGGCGGCGGCCAGGAGAAGGCCAACGAGCTCTACAACCAGTTCGGCATGCAGCTCATCGGCTGGTGGGTCTACGGTCAGGAGTCCATGTCCTCCTCGCGGCCGATCGCGGGGCCGGCCGACCTGAAGGACTGGAAGTTCCGCTCGCCGCCGGGCCTGGAGACCGAGATCTTCGCCGAGCTCGGCGCCAAGCCCATCGTCATGGACTTCACCGAGATCTTCACCGCGCTGGAGACCGGCATCATCGACGGCGCCGACGCCTCGGGCCTGGCGAACAACGTCGGCCTCGGCCTCTACGACCTGGTCTCGCACGCGACCTACCCAGGCTTCCACTCCATGCCATCCGACCATCTGGCGATCCGCAAGGACGCCTGGGACGCCCTGCCCGAGGACATCCAGCGCATCATCGACGTGGCCATGCAGAAGCTCGCGTTCCAGACCGCGCTCACCTTCGAGGTCAAGAACAACGAGGCGGCCGCGGCCCTCACCGCCAAGGGCATCACGCTGCACGACTGGTCGGCGGAGGACCGCAAGACCTTCCGCACCGCCGCCCAGGCCGCCTGGCAGCGCTGGGCCGACAAGACCCCCGAGGCACGGGCCCTGGTCGACAGCCACATCGCGTTCATGACGCAGTTGGGCCTGATCAAGTAGCCCTGCCCGGTCCGACCCTGTCGGTGTGCGGGCCCCTTCGCGGGGCCCGCCGGACCGCGGCGGCCGGTTGAGGGGGAAGCTGCGCGATGGTCGAACACGAGCCGACGAGCTGGGTCGATTACATCAGCCTCGGCATCAGCCGCATCGCCATGCTGCTGGTCGCCGTGATCGTCGCGATCATCTTCTTCGAAGTGGTCATGCGCTACATCTTCGAGCGCCCGACTCTCTGGGTGAACGAGATGTCGCTCTGGCTCGGCGGCATGATCTACCTGCTCGCCGGGCTCTACGTCATGCAGCAGCGCGGCCATATCCGCATCTTCATCCTCTACGACATCGTGCCGCGCTGGCTGCAGCGGGTCTTCGACCTGCTCTCCACCCTTTTCATCTGCACATTCGCCGCCGCCATCGTCTACGGCGGCTTCGGCGAGGCCTGGCAGAAGCTGTTGCGCTGGGAGACCTTCGGCACCGCCTGGGACCCGCCGATCCCGGCGACCATGAAGCCGCTGATCCTGATCACCGTCGTGCTGATCGCGCTGCAGGCGGTCGCCAACCTGATCTGCGACTGGAACCGCGGCAAGGAGGTCCATGACCTGGCCAAGGAAGTGGCCGACGAGCACGTCGACTGACGCCGCGCGGCGGCCGGGCGAAGGACCCTCCTGATGGATATCGGAACGCTCTCCCTGATCCTGCTCCTGGGCATGCTGGTGCTGCTGGCGATCGGCATGCCGCTGGGCTTCGCCTCGGGCTTCCTGGCGGTCGCCGTCCTGATGATGAAGTTCGGCCCGGATCTGCTGTTCCGCTCCTTCGGGACCGGTCCGCTCAACATCCTGGCCCAGCGCATCTACGGCCTGACCACCGACTACGTCATCATATCGGTGCCGCTGTTCATCTTCATGGCATCGCTCTTGGAACGATCAGGCATCGCCAACGACATGTACAACAGCCTGAACATCTGGCTGTCGCGCACCCGTGGCGGCATCGCGATCGTGACCGCGATCATGGCCATCATCATGGCCGCCATGTCGGGCATCATCGGCGGCGAGGTGGTGCTGCTGGGCCTAATCGCGCTGCCCAATATGCTGCGGCTCGGCTAC
>JAKSDN010001490.1 GCA_022360075.1 Kiloniellales bacterium
GCCAGCGAGGCGGCGCGTCCGCCTCGCTCGCCCGCGCCGTGGCCACGCCCGCCAAGCGCCTTGCGAGCGGATGAAGCAGGAACATTCGATGAACATCTGTGCAGGCTGCCTTCGGTGTTTGGGTGACGGGCGCAAGTCGGAACGCGGCAGCGCCGAAGCTGGTCCGGCCGGCGCCGGGCGGTCGAAGCCGGCCGGTTCAAAGGCCGTGATAGTCGCGGAACCAAGACACGAAACGCGGCAATCCCTCATCGATCGTCACGCGCGGCTCGAAGCCAAGATCGCGCTGCGAAGCCTCGATGTCGGCATAGGTCTCCTTGACGTCGCCCGGTTGCATCTCCTTGAATTCCTTCACCGCTTCCCGGCCGCACGCCGACTCGATAACGGCGATGAAGCGCATCAGGTCTTCGCTGCGATGATTGCCGAGGTTATAGACACGGTGCGGGATCGCGCCGTTTTCCGTCGACGGCGGGCGATCCAGGGCGCCGAGGACGCCGCGCACGATGTCCTCGATGTAGGTGAAATCGCGCTTCATCTCGCCTTGGTTGAAGACATGAATTGGTCGTCCCGCGAGGATCGCATCGGCAAAGAGATAGGCCGCCATGTCCGGCCGGCCCCAAGGCCCATAGACCGTGAAGAAGCGCAGGCCGGTCATCGGCAGGCCGTAGAGATGCGCGTAGCACGCCGCCTCGAGCTCGGCCGCCCGCTTGCTGGCGGCATAGAGGGAGCGCGGCTGCTCGACCGGGTCGTCGATCGAAAAGGGCAGCTTCGTGTTGCCGCCATAGACCGACGAGGAGCTGGCATAAACCAGGTGCTTCAGTGACGGCAGGCGCCGGCAGGCCTCCATCACGACGACCTGGCCCATGACGTTGGCGCTGACGTAGGAATAGGGGTCGGTCAAGGAGTGCCGCACCCCAGCCTGGGCCGCCAGATGGACGACGCCGGCGCAATCGGGCTCCGCGTCGAAGAGCGCCAGCATGCCATCGCGGTCGGCGACATCCAGGCGATGAAAGCTGAAACCCGGCCGTTCGCGCAGCCGCGCCAGCCGGCTATCCTTCAGCGCCGGGTCGTAATAGGCGTTGAGATTGTCGACCCCGACCACGCGCTCGCCGCGCTCGACCAGGGCTTCGGAGACATGATAGCCGATGAAGCCGGCGGCGCCGGTGACGATGACGGTCATGGGGTTACTCTCAAGGCGAAGAGAACAGGCCCGGTCATATATCCCGCCGCCGCGCCCGTCTCAAGCCTGGCCACTGTTGATTCCGCTTGCCTTTCCTGCGATCCGAGATAGGAACGCAAAGCGCTGTCACCAGAGACTAGCGGGGGCCGGTTTCCGGAATGGAAAGGGCAATCATTCCTATGACCGGAAAGGCCATACGATTCCCCGGTTTCACGACGATTTTCTCGGGCCTTTTCCTGCTGCTGCCGCCATTGCTGATCGTGATGCCGAAGGCGGCGGTGCCGCTGGTCCTGCTGTGTTCGGCCACCGCAGTCGTTCGCATTGGGCTGGAGCGGCGCCGTCCGGCGCTGCCGGACCGTTTGATCCTCGCGCTGCTCTCCGCCCTGTTCCTCTGGGCCGCCGTTAGCTGCTTCTGGGCTACCGACCCGTCCGGCTCCTTGTTTCGCCTGTTGAGAGTCGTGGCGATGGTGCTGGCCGGCCTCATCCTGATCGGTGAGAGCCTTTCGCTCGGCCGCGAAGAGCGCGAGGTGGTCGCGCGCTGGATCGTCGCCGGCTTTTTCCTCGGCTTTGCCTTGCTGGTCGCAGAGCGGTTTTCGGGCGCCTATCTGCACTACTCCTTCGGCTATCAGCACCCCGATCGTGCCGTCTTCAGCGGCCTCAACCGCGCCGCCACGAGCTTCGCGATCCTGGTCTGGCCGGTCACGTTGCTGGTGGCGCGAACCCGGGCTGGCCGATGGGCCTATCTGCTGCCGGCCGTCGTTCTGGCCGCGCTGCTCACCCTCGTCAGCCATGCCGCGATCCTCGGCTTCGCCGCGGGCCTGGTCGTCGCGGTCATGTCGCTTCGCTTCCGTCAGGTGGTTCAATGGCTGCTTATCCTAGCGCCTCTGGTCGTCCTGCTCGGCACGCCTCCCGCGGTGGGCTTGCTGAAGGATCAGGACCTCTACGGCCAAGGCCTGATCAAACATAGCGGCGCGCACCGGCTCTACCTCTGGAGTTTCTATGCCGAGCGGATCGAGGAGCGGCCGCTGCTCGGCTGGGGCTTCAACGGCTCGCGGCAGTTCCGGGAACAGGAGATCGAGCCCACCGCCAGCGAGCGCTTCAGGGTTGTCAGCCATCCCCACAACGCCCTGGTCCAGATCAGAATGGAACTGGGCGTCGTCGGGTCGGCGGTCGCGGTCGCGCTGCTGATCCTGCTGGTAAGACGGGCCGAGCGCTTGCCCCGTGCCACGCGCGCCGTGGCGCAGGCCGTCTTCGCCTCGAGCTTCACGGTGGCCAGCCTCAGCTACGGGATCTGGCAAAGCCAATGGCTCGCCACGCTGCTGGCCATGGCTTTGTTGGTTCTGCTGAGCCAGGCGTCCGAGCCGGGGCGAGAGCGGGGCGGCGGATCCCCCGAGCCGCCATGAGCCGCAAGCTCCTCTTCATTGTCAACGAGGCCGGCTACTTCGCCTCGCATCGCCTGTCCCACGCCCGTGCCGCGCGCGAGGCCGGCTGGGAAGTCGCGATCGCGAGCGCCCCCGGGCCGGCGCAGCAGCGCCTGCGCGACGCCGGCTTTGCCGTGCACGATCTGCCTTTGACCCGTGCCGGCCTGCGCCCGGACCGGGAGCTGCGCGCCGTGGCCGCGGCCTGGCGCCTGATCCGCCGGCTGCGCCCCGACCTTGTCCACTGCATCGCCCTCAAGGCCGCCGTGGCCGGCGGCCTCGCAGCCCGGCTCGCCCGGGCCCCGGCGCTCGTGATCTCGATCGCCGGGCTCGGCCACGTCTTCACCGACCCCAGCGCGACCGGGCGCCTGCTGCGCTTGGTGTTGAGCGGCCTGATCCCGCTCCTGGTCTCGCGCCGATCCCGCGTGATTGTGCAGAACGAGGACGACCTCGAGCGGCTGACAAGCAGCGCGACGCTGCGCGCGCGCGCGCTCCTGATCCCCGGCGCCGGCGTCGATCTCGAGACTTTCAGCCCCCGGCCGGAGCCCGACGGGCCGCCCTGCGTGCTGCTCGCCAGCCGCATGATCTGGAAAAAGGGCGTCGGCGAGTTCGTCGAGGCGGCCCGGCGCCTGCGCGCCGAAGACCCACAACTACGCTTCCGGCTGGCCGGCGACAGCGATCCGGGCAACCCGGCCGCCATCGCCCGCGCGCAGCTCGCCGCCTGGCACGAGGAGGGCGCCGTCGAGTGGCTGGGCCAGCGCGACGACATGGCGGCGCTGATCGCCGCCAGCCACGTCTTCTGCCTGCCCAGCCGCTACGGCGAAGGCGTGCCCAAGAGCTTGATCGAGGCCGCCGCCGCCGGCCGCGCGCTGGTGACGACCGACATGCCCGGCTGCCGCGACATCGTGCGGGACGACGAGAACGGTCTGCTGGTCCCGCCGGGCGACGTCGAGGCCCTGACGGAGGCCCTGGGGCGGCTCCTGGCCGATCCAGCCCTGCGCCGGCGCCTCGGCGCGCGCGGCCGGGAGATCGCCTGCGAGCGCTTCGGCCTAAAGGACATCGTTAAGGCCACTCTGGCAGTCTACGACGAGCTGGTCCTGGAGCCGCGGCAAGACGACCGATCCTCCGCCGGGGCCGCGGCCAATGCCGGATCCGGCGGCCAGATGACAAGACCATGAAGCGCTTGCATCGCGCGTCAAGCTGGATCAGATAGGGCGGCGCTTGGCGCTCGCGGCCCAATTTTAGGGGAGTTCTCCGCAGTATCATGGCTGAACAGCAGGAAAGCCTCACGAAGAGCCGCGATTCCGGCTTTACGTCGCTGCTGGCCGACATCGAGGCCCGCAAGGCGACCGTCGGGATCATCGGCCTGGGCTACGTCGGTCTGCCCCTGGTCCAGGTCTTCTGCGAGGCCGGCTACAAGGTGCTCGGCTTCGATATCGACCCCGAGAAGGTCGATATGCTGGCCGCCGGGCAGTCCTATATCCGGCACATCACCGAGGATTCGGTCCAGCGGCTCAACGAGTCCGGCCGCTTCGGCGCCACGACGGATTTCGACCGCCTGGGCGAGGCCGACGCGATCCTGATCTGCGTGCCGACGCCGCTGGGTCCCGAGCGCGAGCCGGACATGCGCTTCGTCGTGAGCACGACCGAGGCCCTGGCCGGGCGCGTCAGGCCGCGCCAGCTCATCGTGCTTGAATCCACCACCTACCCGGGCACGACGGTCGAGGTGATGAAGCCGATCCTCGAGCGCAGCGGGCTCAAGGCGGGCAGCGACTTCTTTTTGGCCTACTCGCCCGAGCGCGAGGATCCCGGCAACCCGAAGTTCGGCACCGCGACGATTCCCAAGGTGATCGGCGGCGACGGCCCCGAGGCGAGCCGCCTGGCCGCCGCGCTCTATCAGAGCGCCGTGGTCACGGTGGTCCCGGTCTCCAGCACCCAGACGGCCGAGGCCGTGAAGCTGACAGAGAACATCTTCCGCGCGGTCAACATCGCCCTGGTCAACGAGCTCAAGCAGATCTACGAGGCCATGGGCATCGACGTCTGGGAGGTGATCCACGCCGCGGAGTCCAAGCCCTTCGGATTCATGCCCTTCTATCCGGGACCGGGCCTGGGCGGCCACTGCATCCCGATCGCTCCCTTCTACCTGACCTGGCGGGCCCGGCAGTTCGACATCGAGACCCGCTTCATCGAGCTGGCCGGCGAGGTCAACACCGCGATGCCGGCCTACGTCGTCGCCCGCCTGGCCGAGGCGCTCGGGGCGCGCGGCGGCAAGCCCTTGAAGGAAGCGAAGATTCTACTCGTTGGCCTGGCCTACAAGAAGAACGTCGACGACATCCGCGAGAGCCCCGGATTCGTCATCGTCGAGCTGTTGCAGGAGGCCGGCGCCAAGGTCGACTACTACGATCCCTATGTGCCGACAGTGCCGGTCACCCGCGAGCATCCCCAGCTCGCCGGCCAGCCGCGGGCGCCCTGGACCGCCGAGAGCATCGCGTCCTACGACGCGGCGGTCGTCTGCACCGATCATGACGACCTCGACTATGGCCTGCTGGTCGAGCACGCGCGCCTCATCGTCGATAGCCGCAATGTGGTCCGGCGCAAGGGCTTCGAAACCGACAAGCTGGTCCAGGCCTGACCCGCAAGGCCCAAGCGCCGCTTGGGCCGACCCTTCTCCATCGCCATGTTCACCACTTGAACGCACTTGCCGTTCACCCGATGAACATGGTAAAAGCCGGCTTTCGCAGGATAAATCGGACAAGCGACAAGGCCCCGGCGCGATGGAGCGTTCCCTGAGCAAGGCCGACGACGGGCGCAGCGGGCGTACCGAAGACACGGAAATCGTGCTCGGCTTGCTGTCGGCCATCGAGGAGAACAAGGACGTCACCCAGAGGTCCCTGGCGCGCGAGACCAACATCGCGCTCGGGCTCGCCAACGCCTATCTCAAGCGATTGATCCGGAAGGGTTTCGTCAAGGTGCAGCAGGTGCCGCTGAACCGCTACTCCTATTACCTGACGCCCAAGGGCTTCACCGAGAAGGCGCGTCTGACCACGCTCTATCTCTCGGGCTCGCTCTATTTCTTCCGCCAGGCGCGGCGGCAATGCTCGGAACTCTTCGCCCATTGTGCGGTCAAGGGCTGGCGCCGCGTGGCCCTCGCCGGGGCCGGCGATCTGGCAGAGATCGCAACGCTTTGCACCAACGACCAGGTTGCCGTGACCGCGATCGTCGATCCCGGCCGGGCCGGGGAGACCTTCGCCCATCTGCCGGTGGTCGAGGACGTCCCGTCCGCGGGCGAGATCGACGCCGTGCTGGTGACCGACCTGAGCCATCCGCAGGCCTGCTATGACGCGCTGCTCTCGAGCTTGCCGGCCGAGCGCGTGCTGGCGCCGGCCCTGCTGCGCATCGGCGCTTCGGCGCAACGGGAAGCCGAGCAGCGCCAG
Organism: Kiloniellales bacterium; assembly: GCA_022360075.1. The sequence continues at coordinate 6,030 of JAKSDN010001490.1, forward strand.
GACGCCGAAGTCGTGCCCCTGAGGAGCCGCTAATGGCTTGGTATGCCGTCCACACCCATGCCGGCGCCGAATCGCGGGCGGTCTGGCATCTCGAGCGTCAGGGTTTCTCGGCTTACTTGCCGCAGTATTCGAAGCGGCGACGCCACGCGCGCCGCACCGAGTGGGTGCGGGCGCCGCTGTTTCCCCGCTATCTCTTCGTCTGGGTCGATATCGCCAAGCAGCGCTGGCAGGCGATCCAGTCGACGATCGGCATCCGCTACATGATCTGCAGCGACGGCGCGCCGATGAAGGTCCCGGAGACCATCGTCGACGAGCTGCGCGAGCGCGAGGACGAGCGCGGGCTGATCGACATGTTCCGTCACGCACCTTTCGACCGGGGCGACCGCGTCCAGGTGACGGAGGGCGCGTTGATCGATCAGGTCGGCATCTTCGAGTGCCAGACCGATCACGAGCGCGCGGTGATCCTGTTGAAGCTTCTGGGCCGCGAGGTGCGCGTCAAGCTGCCCCAGACCGTGCTTTGCAAGACGGCCTGAGCCCGAGCGCCCACTGTGCGGCGCCCTAGGCGCCCGGCAAGCGGATGTCCGGTTCGGCCCATCGAAGAGTTCACGTGATGAACGCCTGAGTGCGCGAGGCGTCATCGGTTCTTCTGGAGCGCACGGAAGATAGACATCGCTCTGAGCGGCGATTCGCAGGCTGATCGAGGCCAATGGCGCCGGGACCGCTATATGTCGGTTCACCCGGAGTGCGGTAGCTTTGCCCGAACAGGCCTATCTGCCGAGGGTCGCTCATTGTGATTCCCGCATAGTGTTGAAGCGCCCCTTGTTGCTCTTCGGAATCATCCCCGCCTCCTCGTCCTGAGCTTGTCGAAGTATGAGGGGTGAGGCCTGACATGCAGAGACCGACAACGGTCAAGTCGAACGTCCCTCGGCGTAACGTCCCAAAGCCCTGATCCTCAATTGGCCCTAAGAGAGCGCGGACCTTGATGTCGCTCGTCACCGGTCTTCGTCAGCTTCGCCATGGCCCCCTGCGCGGCCTCGCACCGATGTGGCTGCGCCTCGGGCGCTTGCACCGCGCGGCCCTTGAGTGGTTGCCCGTGGCCGGCGCCACGGAGCAGCGGATCGGGCCCTACGGGCCATTTCGCATGAACCCGCTCTACGCCTTCAGCGACTTTAGCAATTGGGGGCAGGGCGCCAACGGCCGCTTTCGGGACTGCGTCGAGGCCAGCCGCGGTGAGCGCTGCATGCTCGACGTCGGCGCCCACATCGGCTTGGTGACCCTGCCGGTCAGCCGCGTGCTGGCGTCCGGCGGCCGGGTCTACGCCTTCGAGCCGGCCGAGGCCAATCACCGCCATCTCTGCGAACACCTGATCATGAACGAGATCGACAACGTCGAGGTGGTCCAGGCTCTCGTCGGCGCGGAGGAAAGCGCCGCCGTGCCCTTCTTCGAGCAGAGCGAGGCCAGCGGCATGAACTCGGTCGTGGTGGTCAAGGACCACGACGCCTATCTCGAGAACACGCGCCGCCAGATCACGCTGGACGGGTTCTGCGCCGAGCGGGATATCGCGCCCGAGGTGATCAAGATCGACGTCGAGGGGGCGGAGCTCGACGTCCTGGCCGGGGCCCGCGAGACGCTGCGGCGCTGCCGCCCGGTCATCTTCCTCAGCATCCATCCCAAGCACATCGAGGCCTTGGGCCGGAGCTGCGCGGAGCTGGCCGAGCTGATCGACTCGCTGGGCTATCTCTGCGAGGGGCGGTCCGGCGATCCGGTCGCGGACTATCGCCGCGACGAGTACAGGCTGGTGCCGAAGGAACGAATGGAACCGAATGCTCGCTAGCGCCTACACCACTCTGCGCGACCGCGGCCCGGCGGTTCTGGCCGCCGCCGTCTGCCACCTCGCCTTCGGCAATTTCCAGAAGCAAGTCCTCCGCCGGCGTTTCGTCGAGCGGCGCATCTACGACTACCGGATGCTGCTGGACCTCGACGACCCCGGTATCTCGCGCAGCCTGCTGCTGTTCGGCGCCCGCGAGCTGGATCACAAGATCATGCTCGAGCGGGTTCTCCAGCCGGGCATGACCGTTTTCGATATCGGCGCCAACATCGGCTACTACGTCTTGATGGAGCTCGGCCTGATCGGCGCGCAGGGCCGGATCGTGGCGATCGAGCCCTCGCCGGCCAACGCCGCCCTGCTGCGCCGCAACCTCGCCCTCAACGGCGCGAGCGACCGCGCGACGGTGCTCGAGGCTGCGGTCTCCAACGGCACCGGCCAGCGCCGCTTCCATCTGGCACGCCAGTCCAACCTGAACACCTTCCACCCCGACGGCAGCGCGGCCGCAGAGCTGTCCGGCGAGATCTTGGAGGTTGAGACCCTCACCGTCCCCGCGCTCGCCGCCGAGCACGGCAAGCCCGACCTGATCCGCATGGACGTCGAGGGCCATGAGGTCGAGGTGATCGAGGGCCTGCTGCCGGCCGCCGCCGAGGGTGCCTTGGCCCCGATGGTCATCTTCGAGACCCACCGCACGCGCTATTCCGCGGAGCACGACATGACGGCGGCGCTGCGCAAGCTGTTCGACTGCGGCTACCGCGTCCCGCTGGCCGCCTCCTCCAGCGCGGAAGGCACGGCGCGCATCGAGGCGATGGGCTACAGCGGCTCGACGCCGATCGCCACGGACGGCATGTCGCGCGTGATCTTCGAGGACATCGCGTGCGACGATGCCGTCGATCTGATCTGCCGCAGCGGCGGCCTGCGCACGGTCCTGCTCGCGAAGTAGGCTGCGGCTGCCTCAAGCCGCGTCGGCATACCGCCGGTCATCCCACGAGACAAACGGAGCTAGAGTCCTACAGCCATGAATGCGGCGTCGCGCTTCGAGCACTTTCCCAACGACCTCAACCTGGATGGCGCGGCGATCCTGGTGACCGGCGGCACCGGTTCGTTCGGCCGCCGCTTCGTCGCGACCGTGCTGGAGCACTTCGAGCCGGCCCGGGTGATCGTCTTCTCGCGCGACGAGTTCAAGCAGTACGAGATGGCCAACACGCTCGGCAACGGCAATCGCGAGCGCCTGCGCTTCTTCATCGGCGACGTACGCGACCGCGATCGGCTCTGCATGGCCTTGCGCGACGTCGACTACGTGGTCCATGCCGCGGCCCTGAAACACGTGCCGACCGCCGAGTACAATCCCTTCGAGTGCATCCACACCAACATCATCGGCGCCGAAAACGTGGTCAACGCGTCGATCCAGTCCGGCGTCAAACGCGTCATCGCGCTTTCGACCGACAAGGCGGCCTCGCCGGTCAATCTCTACGGCGCCAGCAAGCTCGCCTCCGACAAGATCTTCGTCGCCGCCAACCATCTCTCCGGCGGCAGCGGCTGCCGCTTCGCGGTCGTGCGTTACGGCAATGTCGTCGGCTCGCGCGGCAGCGTCGTGCCGCTGTTCAAGCGGCTGCTGGCCGAGGGCGCAGAGAGCCTGCCGATCACCGACGAGCGCATGACCCGCTTCTGGATCACCCTGCCGCAAGGCGTCGAGTTCGTCCTGTCGTGCCTCAGCACCATGCGCGGCGGCGAGATCTTCGTGCCCAAGATCCCCTCCATGCGGATCATCGAGCTGGCCAGCGCCCTGGCGCCCTCGCTGCCGCGGCGCACGGTCGGCATTCGCCCCGGCGAGAAGCTGCACGAGGTGATGATCACCCGCGACGATGCCCGTCACACCTACGACTTCGGCGACCGCTACGTGATCGAGCCGAGCGCCCATATGTGGGACCAGGACCGCGTCGGCCTGGCCGAGAGCGGCGGCAAGCTGGTCCCCGAGGGCTTCGAGTA
>JAKSDN010001112.1 GCA_022360075.1 Kiloniellales bacterium
CAGCACGTGGCGGACCAGATGGGTCAGGTCCTCGCCGGTCTCGCACCAGTAGTCCAGGATCGGACGGCGGTAGAGGAAGATCAGATCGACGTCCTCGGGCGTGTCCAGGAGACTGCGCCGCGACATGTCGATGCCGCGGTAAAGCCCGAGCAGGTCGAAGGGCGACTCGCACTCCATCTCCTCGAGCGTGTCGTCGTCGGGAAAGTCCGTGACCTTGATGACCACGTCGTTGAGGTGCTGGCGCAGCTCGCGCGGCACCCCGGCGAAGGCCTCGCGCGCGATCGCCTCCATATCGGCCAGGGTGGGCGCGGTCGTGTAGCGATCGATGTCGTGAACGTGGGCCATAAGTCTCTAGTCGCGCGCCATCTTTCTCCGGAAACCCTAGCGCGGGCCGGCGTTGCCGCCAAGCGCCCCTGCTGGGTGCCTAAGAGGGGCTATATCGCGTCCCGGAACCGCAATGTCGAGCCCCTCGGCAACCGCCCCGGCGCCGAGAGAACCTTCTAGCGACGGTAGCCTTCGTAGAGCACCAGGCCGTAATCGCCGATCGGGACGAAGCCGAGCGCGGCGTAGGCCGAGCCGGCCTGCGGGTTACGCTCGCCATGGAACAGCACGGCCTTCGCGGCGCCGCGCGCGGCCGCGGCCCGCAGAGCACCGGCGACCGCGGCCCTGCCGTAGCCCTGGCCGCGCAGGGCCGGCGGCGTGAAAACCCCACCGACCTGGACGATTTCGGGCAGGGCGGCGTTGAAGGCGGCCATGGCGACCGGCTCGCCGCCGTCGGTCAGGACCCAGAGGTTATCTTGCCGCTGCAATCGAGCCAGTTCCTCACGGGCCTCGTCGCCGGCCTCGGCCCCCGCCGGCATCCCGAGGAGCTCGCGGTTGTAGGCCTCGCGCCAGGGCGCGAGCCTCTCCAGCTCGGCCGCTTCGGCCGCGCGGCAGCGAACGGCGCCATCGGCGAGAATTGGCGGGATCCGCAGATCGCTTAGGGCAAGCACGCAAAGCCGCTGACGACTGTCGAGCTGGACCGGCCGATCCTTCGGCTCGGCCAGCCTGCGGGCGGTCTCGATCTGGCCCCAGGGTCCGACGAAGCCGCTGATCGGCCGCCGCGTCGCTTTCAGAGCCAGCGGCAACAGCTCGGCCAGACCCTCCGATGCCTGGAGGAGCATGACACCGTTCCGGCAATGAGCGACCACCGCAGCGACCGCACCCTCGACCAGGACGGCGGCGTAGCTCGCCTCGTGACGGCCTCCCCGGTCCGAAAGGCCCGCCTGGCGCAGGTTGTCGAGCAGGAAGACCGAGCTCTCGACACGCGACAGCAGGAAAGTCTCGAGGCGGCCCTCGTCGCTGGGCCCCAGAAGCCTGAACTCAGCCAATTGCGGTCTCCGTCCACTGTAAAAAGGGCCGCCAACGGCGGCCCTCGAGCTTCAATCTACTCGGGCGCCGGTCACTGCATGCGCATACCGCCGTCGAGCCGGATGGTGTCGGCATTCAGCATGGGGTTGCGCACGATCTCCATGACCGTGCCGGCGAACTCCTCCGGCTTGCCGAAGCGCTTGGGAAAGGGGATCTGTGAGGCCAACGTGTCCTGCACCTCCTGCGGCATGTTGAGCAGCAGGGGCGTGCCGATCAGGCCGGGCGCGATCGTCATCACGCGCACGCCGGCCGGGGCGAACTCGCGGGCGGCGGGCACCATCATGCCCATGATGCCGGCCTTCGAGGCCGCGTAGGCCACCTGCCCGAGCTGGCCTTCCACCGCGGCGATCGAGGCGGTCGAGACGATCACGCCGCGCTCGCCGTCGTCGTTCACGGGCTCCGCCGCCACCATCTCCGCCGCGGCCAGGCGCAGCAGGTTGAAGCTGCCGATCAGGTTCACGCGAATCACCTGCTCGAAGTCCTCGAGCGCCATGGGGCCCTTGCGGCCGACGATCCGCTTGGCCGGCGCGATGCCGGCGCAGTTGACCAGCACCCGGCAGGGCCCATGCGCCTCGCGCGCCTGTTCGACCGCGGCCGCGCCCGCCTCGGCGCTGCCGACATCGCAAGCAAGCCCGAGTCCGCCGATCTCCTTGGCAAGCGCCTCCGCCGCCTCGCCGTTGACGTCCAGCAGGGTCACCTTGGCGCCGGCCGCCGCCAGCGCCCGCCCGGTCTCCGCCCCGAGACCCGAGCCCCCGCCGGTCACGATCGCACCTTGCCCCTTCACATCCATGCCCTGACCTTCCCCTCGTTCCGCAGCCTGAAATGACCGCGCTTTCTAGCAAAGCCGGACGGGGGAGGCGAGCGCGGACTAGTTGCATCCATCAGGCTAGTTCGGAGACGGTCTTCAGCGAATTGGATTGGGTTTGACACAGATGAACACAGATGATTCTAAGTAGTCCTTATCTGTGTTCATCTGTGTCAATAATACTTCCATTTCACGCGCCTGTGTTTTAACGAGTACAAAGATTTCCCGGCGATCTACGAACTCGGGCAATCCGACAGGGCGCAGCGCATGGCGTGCCGGCTCCATTTGCGTTTGGCCGCCTGGCCGC
>JAKSDN010001216.1 GCA_022360075.1 Kiloniellales bacterium
CGTCGTCGTCGCCGACCGCGGGCCGGGCCTGCCCGAGGAAGTCGCCGACATCCTGCAAAGCGACGGCAAGGACACGGCCTCGCCGGCCGAGGGCCGCGGCCTCGGCGCCTGGATGGTGAGCCGGCTGGTCGGCGAGCTCGGTGGCCGGGTTCGGGCCATGGCGCGTGAAGACGGCGGCACGCGCGTCGAGATCTCGCTGCCGCTCAGAGCCGAGGAGGCCTACCGCGATGTTGCCTGAGGGCTGCCGCATCGGCGTCGTGGAAGACGACCCGGTGATGGGCGAATCGCTGCGTCAGCGCCTGACCCTCGAGGGCTGTGATGTCGACTGGTGGACCACGGGCCGCGACGCGGCGGCCGGCCTGCGCAGCCTGGCCCACGATCTCGTCATTTGCGACATCCGTTTGCCCGACATGGGCGGCGCGGCGCTCTTCGAAGAGACCGTGCGCGACGTGCATGCGCCGCCTTTCCTGTTCATCACCGCCTATGGCGAGATCGACCAAGCGGTCGCGCTGATGCGCGCGGGCGCCGGCGATTATCTCACCAAGCCCTTCGCTATGGACGATTTCCTGGACCGGGTGAAGGCGCTGCTGAGCCGGCGCTGCGCGCCGGCGGATCAGGAGCAGACGCTGGGGGCCAGCGCGGCGATGCAGGGCGTGGAGCGGCTCCTGCGCCGCGTGGCGGATCTCGACAGCGCCCTGCTGATCACCGGTGAGACCGGCGTCGGCAAGGAGGTCTGCGCCCGATTCGTCCACGGCATCTCGCCCGCCGCCGCCGCGCCCTTCATGGCGGTCAATTGCGCCGCGATCCCGGGCGAGCTGCTCGAGAGCGAGCTCTTCGGCCACGAGAAGGGCGCCTTCACCGGCGCTCAGGCGCGCCATCTCGGCTTTGCCGAGCGCGCCAAAGGCGGGGTCTTGTTTCTCGACGAGATCGACGAGATCCCGCTCTCGCTCCAGGCGAAGCTGCTGCGCCTCATCCAGGACCGCGCCTTTCACCGCGTCGGCGGCGAGCGGCCGATCCCCTTCGCCGCCCGTCTGATCTGCGCGAGCAACCGGGACCTGGAGGCGGCGGTCCGATGCGGCGAGTTCCGCGAAGACCTCTTCTTTCGGATCAACGTGATCCCGGTTCAGGTCCCGGCGCTGCGCGAGCGCGCCGCGGACACCGCGCTTCTGCTGCATCGCTTTGCCGCCGAGTTCGGCACAGCGATGGGCCGCGACCTGAAGGGTGTGAGCTCGCTCGCCGAAGAGGCGGCCCTGGCCCACGACTGGCCCGGCAACGTCCGGGAGCTGCGCAACCGGGTCGAGCGCGCGGTCGCCTTGGCGCAGGGCGCCTGGCTGATGCCCGGCGACCTGTTCCCGGAGGTGGGCCGGCCCCAGGAAGGCGAGGCGGACGAGATCGCCACCCTGTCCGAGGTCCGCGAAGCCGCCGAACGGCGCCAGATCACGCGCGCCCTGCAGGCGACCGACGGGCAGGTCATGAAGGCGGCGGAGTTGCTGGCCGTGTCCAGGACGACGCTCTGGGAGAAGATGCGCCGCCTGCGGATTACGCCGGGCGATAGCGTAGGCTAGAGCATGATCCGAATGTGTCGGGCCGAAGGCGGTTCAGACTGCACCGACCATGCGCCATGGCCTTGACACAGATGAACACCGATGCACACAGATCGACCTTGAGGTGTGAAGCGGCGTGAACAACTCGGCGCATCTGTGTTTATCGGTGTTCATCTGTGTCGAAATGCTCTTCTGGTCTGCCGCCAAATTCACCTGCTTCTACGCTGTCATCTACGGACAAGTGCCACAGCGCGGCGCACCGACCCGAGGACGACAATCGCGATGTGTGACCGTTGATAGGCCGGGCTGCGAGATCGGTGCCTGGAGGGATTCGACACGGATGAACGGGATAAACACGGATATCCGTGTCCATCCTGTTCATCCGTGTCAACACGAACTGATCGCGAACTCGGACGTTCGGGTTTGCGAACCCCCAAAAGGACATCGTTCGAATTCCCGAACGGCTCCTCGTCCAATCGAACTGTAAGCCACAGTAACCACGCAACTTCCAGATCGCCGTCGCTTGGCATGGGGCTTGCTGATCCCTGGACAAGAATCAAAACCCAGGGGAGGAAGCCCATGCCCAAATGCGATCGTTTGGTCGACGTCGGACGACGACAGTTTCTCCGCGGTGGTGCCGTCGCCGCCGCCGGCGCGGCTGCAGCCACTGTGACGCCGCCCGCGCCGGCCGCCGCCGCGGCGACGGCCAGAGTGAGCTATCCCTCGACACGCCTTGCCAACGTGAAGGATCTCAGGGCGAACGAACCGATGGACATCGAGTATCCCGACGCCGACTCACCGGGCGTGCTGATCAAGCTCGGCGCGCGGGTGGCCGGCGGCGCGGGGCCGGACGGCGACATCGTGGCCTACTCCGTGCTCTGCCCGCACAAGGGCTACCAGCTCGTCTACAACGCGGGCGACAAGACGCTGAACTGCCCCGGCCACTATTCGCGCTTCGACGCGGAGATGGAAGGCCAGCAGGTCTTCGGCATGTC
>JAKSDN010000542.1 GCA_022360075.1 Kiloniellales bacterium
GCGTCTGCGCCGTTTCGCGGGGCGGCATGCGGTCTTCCAGGCGTTGGGGACCCAGGCCTTCATCGTGGTCGGCGGCAACGCCCCGTCCTTCGAAGCCTTCGCCGGCACCTGTGCGGGCGGCATTCCCATCGTCAGCGATCGCGCCGGATCTCTCGATCGGGCCTTCGGCCTTGGCACGGAGACGCAGGCGAGCTGGTGCGTCGTCGTTCTCGACGAATGCCATCGCATCGAGCGTTTGATCGATTGTCCGGCGGAGTCCGACCCGGCGGACGCGGCGCTGGCACACTGCGCGACGCGCCGCAGAAGCGAGGGGCTCGGGCCGCGCCATCCGCCGGTTCTCGTCCTGCCCAACCTGATCACGGCCGAGCATTGCCGGCGTCTCATCGCGGCCTGGGAGGCCGGTAGCCGCTACCAAGGCGGGGTGGCGAGCGCCAAGTCCGGTCACGAGGTCGAGACTGCGATCAAGATCCGCGAGGACCTGGCCCTGCCCGACCGCAGCGCCGAGGCCCAGGAGCTCTTCGCCGCCTTTCGCCGCCGCCTGTTCCCGGAAGTGGCCCGCAACTTCCACTACCAGATCACCCGCGCCGAGACCCTGCGTCTGGGCTGCTACCACGCAGAGGCCGGCGGCTCGTTCAAGGCCCATCGCGACGATTCGAGCCCGGCCGTTCGCCACCGCGCCTTCGCCATGTCGCTCTTCCTCAACACCGGGGCCTATCGCGGCGGCACCCTGCGCTTTCCCGAGTACGGGCCCGAGGACTACAACCCGCCGGCCGGCAGCGCGGTGGTCTTCTCCTGCTCGCTGCTGCACGAGGTGACTCCGGTCACGGAAGGCCGGCGCTTCGGCCTTTTCGGCTTCTTCCACGGCGAGGCGGAAGAGGCGGAGCGGCGGGCCAACGGCGCGCCCTACGAGTACACGCGGGTCGACCAGCCCTAGCTGGTGAGCGTGACCTGGTCTCCGATTCCTTCGGCCTTGGATTTCTTGTCTCGGGCTGCCGTCTGTAGCGACTGATCATGGCATTGCCTTCGCGTCCCGTTCACCCCTCATGCTGAGCTTGTCGAAGCATGAGGATCGCTCGGCGTCGATGGCGAGAGCGGAGCGATCCAGAGCTACGCTCGGTTCGTTGCCGAACCCATCGACGGGCTCTGACGATTTGAAGAAATTGGTTCGGACCTGGATTGCCAAGGTGCGTCCTTCGAGACGCCCGCTATCGCGGGCTCCTCAGGATGAGGACTTTTCTTCGTGCCATCAAAGATCTGCCTCATGCTGAGGAGCGTCCGTCAGGACGCGTCTCGAAGCACGCACGGTGCTTCTGCAGCGCCGTGCCGCGATCCGAGCCAGTCAATTCACATGCTCTCAGGATGAAGGGATGAGATGATGCGGAGAGGTTTCGTCTGAACGGTACGATGGGCACATATTGGTGCATTGCCTAACCCGGAAGGGACGAGATTCACCGGAGCATTTTGAATGACTGGATTGAACCGATGCGCCTTGGACTGAGCGTACTGGACGATCCCTTGGCGGTCTGTCGCCTGGCACCGGGTGCCGCCCTGCCGGACTGGCTCTCCTGGTCCGGGAAGCTAACGGCGGTCTGCCGCACGCCGGAGGAGCTGTCCCTGGTCTGCCGCGAGCGCGACGTGCCGGACGATGTCAGGGCCGAGCGCGGCTGGCGGGCCTTCAAGGTCGAGGGGCCGTTGGACTTCGCGCTGACGGGGGTGCTCGCCGGCTTGGCGGCGCCCCTCGCCGAGGCGGGCATCAGCATCTTTGCGATTTCGACCTTCGATACCGACTATCTTCTGGTGCGTGCGGCGGATCTCGACGGGGCCCGATCGGTCCTGGCCCGGACGTGCGATCTGTCCGCTTCGTGATCCCTGCTCCGGTAACGCGGCGTTGCTACGGGCGCGACCGGGCACTAGATAGGGGCGGGGAGTGAGTGCCATGGCCAGCTACGACTTCGACCTTTATGTGATCGGCGGCGGCTCCGGCGGGGTGCGCGGGGCGCGCATGGCCGCGGCGACCGGCGCGCGCGTGGCGATCGCCGAGGAATACCGCTACGGCGGCACCTGCGTCATCCGCGGCTGCGTGCCGAAGAAGCTGCTGTCCTACGCCAGCCACTTCCACGAGGACTTCGCCGACGCCGCCGGCTTCGGCTGGGAGGTCGCCGGCGCCGCGTTCGACTGGGCCAAACTGATCGCCAACAAGGACCGGGAGATCGAGCGCCTCGAGGGCATCTACGAGAAGCTGCTGAACGACGCCGGCGTGACGATCCACCGCGGCCACGCACGCTTCGTCGATGCCCATACGGTCGAGGTGGCGGGCCATTGCTACAGCGCCGAGACCATCTTGATCGCCACCGGCGGCGCGCCGGTCTTTCCGCCCGGCCACGGCTGGGAGCACGCGATCTCCTCGAACGAGGCCTTCCATCTGGAGCGCCTGCCCGAGCGGGCGATGGTCTACGGCGGCGGTTACATCGCGGTCGAGTTCGCCGGGATCTTCAACGGCCTCGGCAGCCAGGTCGTTCAGGTCTATCGCGGGCCCCAGATCCTGCGCGGCTTCGACGAC
>JAKSDN010001090.1 GCA_022360075.1 Kiloniellales bacterium
CACCGCGCCCGACGCCGCGTCGTCTTTGTCGAAATCGAGAAACACTTCGTACAAGGCATCCGCGCTCTCCGGGTCCATGGCATTCCGCGCTTGCGGCCGCGAATGAATAACGGTCCAAACATCGTCCTGCTTCTCAACCCTGACCGTCATGGAGGTTCCCCTTCTGTTATAAGGCGGCGCCGATGGTGCGGCCGACAGTAACAAAGTGAAGGCGATGCAACATCTTTGATGGGGGTGAGCGGTAAGAAATCGCAAACGGGACACGCTGCTGACAGCGCGAGGTGGCCGTCAGCAGCGCGGAAATTGCCCAAGTGGGCACGAACTAGCTGTTATTGACCTTGGCTACCGCGATGTGGCGCATGGTCGGCCAGTTCGCTTCGGCTTGCGCGAGGGTTCCGGCCTTGTTGTCCTCGTATTTCTCGAAGGCCAATGCGTTCAGAAACACGTAGAGTTTGCCATCGACGATGTCGGCGAACCGGGGGCTCGCATCGAGCTTCTTGCCGATCGCAACGCCGAAGGCGCAGAACCCACCATATTGTGGAGCGTAGCGCTCCGGGTCGACGGCGAATCGACGCATCGTTTCCCTCGACGCGAAGTAATAGGCGACACCGTCATGCTCGACGGTGTATTCCGCACGGCCTGGCGTCACCTTGAGGCCGGTCGCCAGCGCAACCGCATCGTCGCCGCGAAGCGCGACACCGAGGCCGTCTAGGGTCGTACCTGTCGACACGTTGTACTCATCGACGGCAAATGATGCCGAGGCAGCCGACAGTGCACCAACGACTATGGTCGCAACAGTCAAAAGCTTGACGAATTTCATTCTCATGGTCCTTTCTGGATTGTCACCCTCAGACGTGATGGGCTGTGTGAGTGTGAGCCTTGCGGCTCGGAGAGGCGATCCGGGGGGCAGAGCCGCGTTTCAGCGGCTCCAGTCCCGGAGATGATTGAGCGGGCGGTTAGGCGGTGACCGCTTGGATATGATGCACCGCTTCGTCGGTGGACCAGACAGCGTTCGCGATCATGCGGAAGTTGATCAGAGCGGCGAGATAACCGTCGCCTTCCGGGATCTTCGCGCCTGCGGTCGCATCGCGCACGACCGCCACCTCGAAGCCCTGCTCGAGGAATTCGCGCAGATGGCTCTCGACGCAGAGGTTCGCGGACATGCCGGCAAGAATGATCTGGTCAACCTTGAGCTTTCGAAGCTGAAGCGCGGCATCGTTCTGTTCCGGCCCATACACCTTGTGCGGCGACGCGATGACCGTTTTGCCGTCGAAGATGTAATCCTTGTAATCGGCCATGAAGTCCGCGCCCGACCCTTCCAGGCCACTCGTATCCAGCGGACCCGGACGGTCGAACATGCCGATGGAATGCATGACCTTCTCGAGAGCGCCTTCAAAGGACCATTTGTGATCATGCGGGTAGTAGTAGTGCGGCGAAATTACGACCGGCATGTCGACCGCCTTCGCGGCACGGAACAGGCGGGTGAGATTGTCCACGACCTTGTGCTCGGTCACACTTTCGCCGACGACACCCCAAGCGACGCCTTCGGGGCTCAAAAAGTCGATTTGCGGATCGACGACAAGAAGCCCCGCTCGCCCCTTCTCCAGGGTCATGGTCGAGGGCGGCAGCACTGGATTTGCGGGCGCGGCATAGGCCGCCAGGTCCGACGCATTGGCGCCCGCCGCCGCGAGGCCAACGGTCGCGGCGGCGCCAGCGGCGACTCCGGTGGCGCCCAGCCTCAAGAGCTCGCGGCGGTCCACCGCGGTTTCATCGTGGGTTTGGTGGTGGTGATGCTTAGAGGTGTTCACGGTTAGTCTCCTTTTGGTTTGTGGTGAGGGGCCGGCGTGGATCGGCCGGCGATGGGCTCGATGGTTCGTTCGCTGTCAAAGACCAAGGTCCGACAAACCCGGGTGCCCTTCCGGCCTTGGCCCGAACGGCCAGCGGAACAGCCGCTCGCTTTCGTCGATGGGCAGATCGTTGATCGAGGCGCGGCGCACGGCCATCAGGCCGTCCGGCGCGAACTCCCAGTTTTCGTTGCCATAGGACCGAAACCACTGGCCGTTGGGATCGTGCGCCTCGTAAGCGAAGCGCACCGCGATCCGCGCGCCGCCGAAGCTCCACAGTTCTTTGATCAGCCGGTAATCGCGCTCGACCCACCATTTGCGGCCTAGGAACGCTTCAACTTCGGCGCGGCCATTCAAAA
>JAKSDN010001244.1 GCA_022360075.1 Kiloniellales bacterium
AAGGCCTCGCCGACGCGCAGGATGATCCGATCGCCCATGTCGCTTCCCCTCTGTCAGTTTCGCGTTCACGCTGCGGCCGATCATAGCGACGCCGGCCCGCGGCGTCGCAGGGAATATGGCGGATCTTGCGTTGCGCAAAGCTAGCCATGCGCTACTCTAGGCTGTCAACAAACGCGCCCGAGCCCAACACATCAGGGAGACGACCATGCAGCCAGCGCGCGCCCTCGTCCTCGCCTTCGCGTTGCTCGCCGCCGGCCCGGCGGCGGCCGAGGACATGATCGTCGAGAAGCGGACCTTCGCACTCGATCGCTACACCACCGTCGGCGGCGAGACGATCAAGGACGTCAAGATCGGCTGGGAGGCTTACGGCAGCCTGAACGAGGCCAAGGACAACGCGATCCTGGTCGCGCACTACTTCTCCGGCAACAGCCACGCCGCCGGCAAGTACAGCGCCGAGGACCAGCGCGCCGGCTATTGGGACTCGATCATCGGCCCCGGCAAGCCGGTCGATACCGACAAGTACTACGTCATCTCCTCCGACACCCTGGTCAATCTCGGCACCGGCAATCCCAAGGTGACCACGACCGGCCCGGCCTCGATCAATCCCGACACCGGCAAGCCCTACGGGATGAGCTTCCCCATCGTCACGATCCGCGATTTCGTCGAGGTCCAGAAGAAGCTGCTCGAGAGCCTGGGCATCCAGCGGCTGCACGCGGTCATGGGCGCCTCCATGGGCTCGCTCCAGGCCTACGAGTGGGCGGCGGCCTATCCTGAGATGGTCGGGCGCGTGGTCCCGGTGATCGGCTCCGGCTGGGCCGACGGCAACCTGATCGCCTGGCTCAACATCTGGGCGGCGCCGATCAAGCTCGACCCGAACTGGAACGGCGGCGACTACTACGGCAAGGAGCCGCCGCTCCGGGGTCTCGCCGAGTCGCTCAAGGTCGTCACGCTGCACGCCCAGCATTGGGAGTGGTCGAACGGCGTCTTCGGCCGCGAGTGGGGCGAGAAGGGCAAGGATCCGGCGGCGAGCTTCGACAATCTCTACAAGATCGAGGCGGTGCTGGACGGCGCCGGCATGGCGCGGGCCAAGGCTTCGGACGCCAACCACTTCCTCTACCTGGTCAAGGCCAACCAGCTCTTCTACGCCGGCCACGGCGACTCGCTGCTCGAGGGCCTGGTCAAGATCGACGCGCCGGTGCTGATCGTCCACACCGACGAGGATCTGATCTTCTTCCCCGAGGAGGTGCGCCAAACCGCCGCCGTCATCGCCTCGGACGGCACCCCCGTCGAGATCGTCGAGCTCCAGGGAACGCGCGGCCATCTGGACGGCGTGCTCAGCATCGCCCAGGCCGGTGCCCGGATTCGGGCGTTTCTCGACAACTGAGG
>JAKSDN010000148.1 GCA_022360075.1 Kiloniellales bacterium
GTGTAGGGGTGCAGGGGCCGATCCAGCACGTCGTCGATCGGTCCACTCTCGACGATCCGTCCGGCGTACATCACGCAGATCTTCTGCGCCAGGCCGGCGACCACCGCCAGGTCGTGGGTGATCCAGATCAGCGCGGTGCCGGTCTGACGGCAGAGCTTCTGAACCTCCGAGAGGATCTGGCCCTGGATCGTCACGTCCAAGGCCGTGGTCGGCTCGTCGGCGATGATCAGCGATGGCCGGTTCAAAAGCGCGATGGCGATCGCGACCCGCTGTCGCATGCCGCCTGAAAGTTGATGCGGATAGGCACGCAAACGCTCCTCGGGCGAAGGAATGCCGACCAGCCCAAGTGTGTCGCGCGCCCGCCGCCGCGCGCTCTCCCGGTCGGCCTCCTCGTGTGCCTGGATGGTCTCGATCATCTGCGTGTCGACCCGCAGCACCGGGTTCAGGGTCATCATGGGATCTTGAAAGATCATGGCGACGCGGTTGCCGCGCAGGGCGCGCAGGCGCTCCTCGTTCGCCGTCACCAGGTCCTCGCCCTCGAACAGCACTCGGCCGCTCACGACCCGGCCCGGCGGGTCGACCAGGCCGATGATCGAAAAGCCGGTCACCGACTTGCCCGAGCCGGATTCGCCCACGAGGCCCAGAACCTCGCCGCGCGCGACACTGAAACTGACGCCGTCCACCGCCTTGGCGACTCCGGCGCGGGTGAAGAAGTGAGTGGAGAGCTCCTCGACCGCCAGGGTGGCCGTCCGCGAGGCCATGGGCCCGGCCGCTAGCGCTGCAGGCGCGGGTTCAGAACGTCCCGCAACTGGTCGCCGACCAGGTTGATGCTGACGATGGTGACCAGCAGCGCGATCCCGGGGAAGAAGCTGATCCAGTAGCTGCCGCTCATCATGTATTCGAAGCCGTTGGCGATCAGCAGCCCGAGCGAGGGCTCGGTGATCGGCAGGCCGATGCCGAGAAAGCTGAGCGTCGCCTCCAGCGAGATCGCGTAAGCGGTCTGCACGGTGCCCACGACGATCAGGGGCGGCAGGCAGTTGGGCAGCAAATGGCGGAAGACGATGCGGCGATCGCTGAGCGCCAGGCAGCGCGCGGCCTCGACGTACTCCTTGTTGCGCTCGACCAGCGCACTGCCGCGCACCGTGCGGGCGTAGTAGGCCCACTGCACGAGGACCAGCGCGACGATGATCTTGTCCACGCCCTTGCCGAGGATCGCCAGCAGGACGAGCGCGACCAGGATGGCCGGGAAGCTGAGCTGCAGGTCGACCACGCGCATGATCACGGAATCGACCCGGCCGCCGAAGTGCGCGGCGGCGAGACCGACCGTGGCCCCGATGCAAAGCGCGATCAGCCCGCTCATGACGCCGACGCCGAGGCTGATCCGCAGGCCGTAGAAAATCGCGCTGAGCAGGTCGCGGCCGGCGCCGTCGGTGCCGAGCCAGAAAGTCACCCCCTCGAAGCTCTCCGTGCCCGGCGCCAGGCGGCTGTCCATGATGCTGACGGTCGCCAGGTCGTAGGGATCGGTCGGCGAGATCCAAGGCGCGAAGACCGCGATGAAAACGATCGCCACGAGTCCACAGAAGGCGACCGTCGCCACCCGGCTCTCGAAGTAGTCGACGAGGAAGCGCCGGAAGGGGGTTTGCGGCGGCCCGATCGCCTCGGCGCGCTCGGCCTCCGTACGCTCAATAGCGGTCGTCGTCATGCCTTCACGTCCTGGAGGCGGATGCGCGGATCGAGCTGGGAATAGAGCAGATCCACGACCAGGTTGATGACGATGAACATGAGCACCGTGATCATCAGGTAGGCGACCACCACCGGGCGGTCGAGGGCCTGGATCGAGTCGATGATCAGCTTGCCCATGCCCGGCCAGGCGAAGACCGTCTCGGTCACGACCGAAAAGGCGATTAGGCCGCCGAGCTCGAGCCCGATGATCGTGACGACCGGGATCATGATGTTCTTCATCAGGTGCACCAGCACGACGCGCCGATTGCTGAGTCCCTTGGCCCGCGCGAACTTGATGTAGTCCTGGTGAACCACCTCGCGGGTGCCGGCGCGCGCCAGGCGGATCACCAGCGACATCTTGAACAGCGAGAGATTGAAGGCGGGCAGAAGCAGGTGGCTGAGCCCGTCCAAGGTCAAGAAGCTCACCGGAATGCCGAACAGCGGCACCGTCTCCCCGCGCCCGGTCGAGGGCAGCCAGCCCAGCATGACCGCGAAGATCATGATCAACATCAGCCCGACCCAGAAGGACGGCAGGCTGAAGCCCAGAATCGAGCCGGCCATGATCGCCCGAGAGAACAGCGATTCCGGGTAAAGGCCGGCGTATATCCCAAGCGGAATGCCAACGACGAGCGAGAGCAGAAGCGCGACGATGGTCAGCTCGAGCGTCGCGGGCA
>JAKSDN010000312.1 GCA_022360075.1 Kiloniellales bacterium
GAGGCCGGCAGCGCGGAGAGCGATCTCGACAACCTCAAGCGCAAGCTCGACGCCGGGGCGACCCGCGCCATAACCCAGTTCTTCTTCGATCCGACCTGCTATCTGCGCTTCCGCGACGAGGCGGCGGCGGCCGGCATCACGGCGCCGATCGTGCCCGGCATCCTGCCGATCCTGAACCTCGAGCGCACGATCCAGATCTCCAAGAACTGCGGCGCGACGATCCCCGACTGGCTGCCCGAGCTGTTCGACGACCTGGACGACGATCCGACCTCGCGCGCCCTGGTCGCCGCGGTGGCCGGCGCCGAGCTCTGCCGCCAACTCCAGGCCCACGGCGTGGACGAGTTCCACTTCTACACCTTGAACCGGGCCGAGCTGACCGTGCCGATCTGCCGCCTGCTGCAAACGCCGGTGCCGGAGACCGCACGCCAGGACCTGCCCCTTTCCGCGAGTGCCTGAGATGACCAAGCTGCTCGATGTGCTGGCCCAAAGGGTGCTGCTCTGTGACGGCGCCATGGGCAGCTTCGTCCAGGCCATGGACCTGGAGATCGACAAGGACTTCTGGGGCAAGGAGAACTGCACCGAAGTCCTGAACCTGTCGCGCCCGGACGTGGTGCGCGAGATCCATCGCGGCTACTTCGCGGCCGGCGCCGACATGGTCGAGACCAACACCTTCGGCGGATCGCCGGTCACGCTCGCCGAGTTCGACCTCCAGGATCAGGCCCATGAGATCAACCAGCGTGCGGCCGAGTTGGCCCGCGAGGCGGCCGGGCTCTTCGCCGGCGACGGCCGCGAGCGCTTCGTCATCGGCTCGATCGGCCCGGGCACGCGGCTGCCTTCCCTCGGCCACATCGACTACGACACCATCGAGGCCGCCTTCACCACGCAGTCCGAGGGCCTGATCGCCGGCGGGGTCGATGGGATCCTGATCGAGACCTGCCAGGACCCCTTGCAGGTCAAGGCCGCGGTCAACGGCGCCAAGGATGCCCGCATCGCGGCCGGCTGCCCGGATCTGCCGATCATGGTCCAGGTCACGGTCGAGACCACCGGCACCCTGCTGGTCGGCGCCGACATCGCCGCGGCGGCGACGATCGCCCACGCGCTCGACATCCCGGTGCTCGGTCTTAACTGCGCGACCGGGCCGCAGGAGATGGCGGCGCACGTGCAGTGGCTGGGCGAGAACTGGCCCGGCCTGATCTCGGTCCAGCCCAACGCCGGCCTGCCCGAACTGGTCGCGGGCCAGCCGCACTATCCGCTCACGCCGGACGAATTGGCCAAGTGGCTCGAGCGCTTCCTGGCCGAGGACGGCGTTGCCATGATCGGTGGCTGCTGCGGCACCACGGCCGAGCATATCGCCGCGCTCGACGCCATGCTGCGCGACCGGGCGGACGGCGCCCATCGGCCGGCGCCGGTCGAGCGCAAACCGGTCTGGATCCCCGGCGTCGCCTCGCTCTACGGCCATGTCGCCTATCGCCAGGAGAACGCTTATCTCTCGATCGGCGAGCGCTGCAATGCCAACGGTAGCCGCAAGTTCCGTCGTCTCCAGGAGGCCGAGGACTGGGACGCCTGCGTCGCCATGGGCGTCGAGCAGGTGCGCGAGGGCTCGCACGCCATCGACGTCTGCACGGCCTTCGTCGGGCGCAACGAGACCGTCGA
>JAKSDN010001054.1 GCA_022360075.1 Kiloniellales bacterium
ATCGGTTGTGGCGACGATCGCGCCGAGCAGCAGGCAGGCGATCAGGCCGAACTCGGTGATGGCGTTGAGCGCGTAGCCGACGGCCGCGGTCGAGACCACGACCGCGATCACGGCCAGCAGCAGCACGGCGGCGAACTCGTCGAACAGCAGCCGCACGTCGATGGTCAGGCCGGCGGTGAACAGCAGCGGCGGCAGGAAAAGCAACAGGAAAGCCTCGGCCGAGAGATCGATGCCCGTCAGTCCGTTCAGAACGTCGCCCAGGATGCCGAGCTCGGGGCGATGCCCGACCGCGACGGCCAGGAAGCCCAGGCCGAGCCCCAGCGCAGCCAGCAGGGTCGTGTAGGGCAGGCCGTAGCGGTCAGCGAGCGGCAGCATCAGGCTCACCAGCGCCAACAGCACCGCGATCACGAGAATAACGGCGACGACTTCGGACATCGGCCCCTAGATTGGCCCCCGCGGAAACAGTCGAACCGGCACGCTAGCGCGCGTGGGCGGGCGAAGCCAGGAAGGGGAATTTCGGAACCTTCCAAAGTCTCTCGGCAAAGGACCCTCGACTCGGCGGCGCCTCATCACCATTCTGATCCGGAGAGCTGGGCAAACACATTTTGTTTGCGTGCATTCATCTTGTGCTCACTGCTGGACGGATTGGCGATGGTGGCGTGGCGACGACGATTTCGGCCCGTACGCGGCTGCCATGCGTTTCTCTCGCTGGTGCTGCTGGCCGTGCTGCTGCCGGGACCGCGCGCCTTGGCCCAGCAAGCGGCGCTGCCCTCGGTGACCGTGACGCCGGTGCAGAAGATCAAGATCGCCGAAAGTGTGGAACGGGTCGGGCAGACCTCGGCGGTCGAAGACGTCGACCTGCGCGCCCGGGTCCAGGGCTTCCTGGAGGAACGCGCCTTCGAGGAGGGCGGCGACGTCAAGCGCGGCGACCTGCTGTTCGTCATCGAGCGAGATCCCTACGAGGCGGAGGTACAGCGCGCCGCCGCCGCACTCGCGCGGGCGCGGGCCGTCCTGACCAAGACCGGGCTCGACCTGGAGCGGGCGCAGGAGCTGCGCAAGCGCGACAACGTCAGCCAGCAGCGCGTCGACGATGCCGTCGCCGCCGACCGCGAAGCCGCGGCCGACGTGCAGGCGCGCGAGGCCGAGCTGCGCATCGCCGAGCTCAACCTCAGCTATACCGAGATCAAGGCGCCGGTCGACGGCCGGATCGGGCGCTCGGCCTATTCGATCGGCGATCTGGTCGGCCCGGACAGCGGCGTCCTGGCAACCCTGGCGACGCTCGATCCGATCTATGTCTATTGGGGCGTCGGCGAGCAGGTCCTGCTCGGCGTGCGCATGCTGCTTCGGGATTTGGAGCAGCGCGGCGAGGCGGCACCGGTCGTGGTGCCGCGCATCCGCTTTCAGGACGGCAGTGTCTATCGCTTTGACGGCCTGATCGACTTCCTCGACAACCGGGTCGATCCCAGCACCGGCACGCAGACGATCCGGGCGGTCTTTCCCAATCCGGAGAAGATCCTGATTCCCGGTCAGTTCGTCACCATCGTCGTGCAGATCGGCGAGGCCGAGGACCGGCTGGTGATCCCGCAGGCCGCGGTCCAGGAGGACCAGGCGGGCCGCTTCGTGCTCGTGGTCGACGATCAGGATCAAGTCATCGTCCGCCGGGTCGAGCTGGGCCGGCGCGACGGCATCTATTGGATCGTCGAGAGCGGCCTGGCCGAAGGCGAGGAGGTGGTCTGGCAAGGCGTGCAGAAGGTGCGGCCCGGCCTGAAAGTGCGCAAGACTCTGGCGACTCCCGAGCAGCCGGTAAGCCGCTAGCCGCATGCTCAGCCGCTTCTTCATCGACCGGCCGAAGTTCGCCCTGGTCCTCTCGATCCTGATCGTGCTGGCCGGCCTGCTGTCGATCGTGGGCATGCCGATCGCCCAGTTCCCGCCGATCACCCCGCCGGTCGTGCAGATCCAGGCGAGCTATCCTGGCGCCAATGCCGAGATTGTCGAAACGACCGTGACCACGCCGATCGAGGAGGAGGTCAACGGCGTCGACGACATGATCTACATGTCCTCGACCAGCGCCAACAACGGCTCGATGTCGATCCGGGTGACCTTCGAGGTCGGCACCGACCCGGACATCGCCCAGGTCAACGTGCAGAACCGCGTCGCCCTGGCCGAGCCGCGCCTGCCGGAGGAGGTCTCGCGCCAGGGTATCTCGGTGCGCAAGCAGTCGACCAACATCCTGATGTTCATCCAGCTCATCTCGCCGGAGGAGAGCTACGACGGCGTCTTCCTGGTCAACTTCGCGCGCATCAACCTGCGCGACCGCCTGCTGCGCCTGCCCGGCGTCGGCGAGGTGGAGCTGTTCGGTGGCGCACCCTACAGCATGCGGATCTGGCTGGATGCCGACCGCATGACCAGCCTCGGGATCACGACTGCCGACGTGGCGGCGGCTGTGCGTGAGCAGAACATCCAGGTCGCCGCCGGTCAGATCGGCCAGATGCCGATCGCCGAGGATCAGCAGTTCACCTACACGCTGGAGACCAAGGGCCGCCTGATCGAGGTCGCGGAGTTCGAGGACATCATTGTCCGGGCCAACCCGGACGGCTCCTTCGTGCGCATCCGCGAGATCGCCCGGGTCGAGCTTGGCGCCCAGGAATACGCCGACTTTGCGGATCTCGACGGGGTGCCGAGCGCCGTGCTCGCGATCTATCAGCAGCCCGGCGCGAACGCCCTGGAAACCGCCCGGCAGGCGGCCGAGGTCGTCGCGGCGGCGGCCGAGCGCTTCCCGAAGGACATCGAGTACGCGATCGTCTACGACACCACGCGCTTCGTTAGAGCCTCCATCCTCGAGGTGCTGCAAACCCTGGCGATCGCGGTCTTTCTGGTGATCGTCGTGGTTTACGTCTTCCTGCAGGACTGGCGCTCGACCCTGGTGCCGATGGCGACGATCCCGGTCTCCCTCATCGGCGCCATCGCGGTCCTGAACGCGCTTGGATTCTCGATCAACACGATCACGCTGTTCGGGCTGATCCTGGCCATCGGCATCGTGGTCGACGACGCCATCGTCGTGATCGAGAACGTGCAGCGCCTGATCGCCGAGGGCCGGCCGGCGCGCGAGGCGACGATCGAATCGATGCGCCAGGTCACGGGCCCGATCATCGCCACGACACTCGTGCTGCTCGCCGTCTTCGTCCCGGTCGCCTTTCTGCCCGGGATCACGGGTCAGCTCTATCAGCAGTTCGCCGTGACGCTCTCGGCGGCCGTCGTGCTTTCATCCGTCAACGCCCTGACCCTGAGCCCGGCGCTCTGCGCGGCGCTACTGCGCGCGCGCGAGGGTGAGCCTTGGTTCCTGCTGCGCGGCTTCAACCGTGTCTTCGATGTCGTCTCCGGCGGCTACGGCCGTAGCGTCGGCGTGCTTGTGCGGCGCGTGGCGATCGTGCTGCTGCTCTTCGCCGGCCTGATGGGGCTCACCTACTTCGGCTTCGTCTCGTTGCCGACCGCCTTTCTGCCGGAGGAGGATCAGGGCTACTTCTTCGTCGACATCCGCCTTCCCGACGGTGCGGCGCTGCCGCGGACCGAGGGAGTCCTGGCAGAGGTCGGCGAGATCCTCTCCTCGGCCGAGGGCGTCGATCACGTTGTCCTGGTCGGTGGCTTCAGCTTGATCGCAGGCGCCAATGCCACCAACAGCGGTCTCGCCGTGGCTGTGCTGGCCCCCTGGCCCGAGCGCGAAGCCAGAGGCCTGACGCTCGAGACGATCTTGGGCGGCGTGCAAGGTCGCTTCTTCGCGCTTCAGGAGGCGAACGTCTTCGCCTTCAACCCGCCCGCCATCCCGGGTCTCGGCAGCACGGGCGGCTTCGAGTTCCAGCTTCAGGACACCGTCGGGCGCAGCCCGCAGGACTTGGCGGCGGCCATGCGCGGCCTGGTCTTCGCGGCCAACCAGCGGCCGGAGCTGCGCGGCGTGTTCAGCACCTTCCAGGCCGAGGTGCCGCGCATCTTCGTGAATATCGACCGCCAGAAGGCCAAGACCCTCGGCGTCCCGCTCGACCAGATCTTCGCCACGCTGCAAACCCAGCTCGGCTCGCTTTATGTCAACGACTTCAACAAGTTCGGCAGGGTCTACCAGGTCCGCCTGCAGGCCGAGCAGCGCTTCCGCGACGACCCGGAGGACATCGACCACTTCTACCTCCGCAGCGCGGAGGGCGAAGTCATCCCCATGGAGACGCTGGTCACGACGGAGTCGCGGATCGGGCCGGAGACGGTGAGCCACTACAACCTTTTCCGCTCGGCCCTGGTCAATGGCTCGGCCGCGCCGGGACAGAGCTCGGGGAATGCGATCGCGGCCATGGAAGCGGTGGCGGCAGAAACACTGCCGGCCGGCATGACCTACGAATGGACCGGCGCCTCGTTGCAGGAGATCCTCGCCGGAGATTTGGCGCCGATCATCTTTTCGCTCGCGATCCTCTTCGTCTATCTGTTCCTGGTCGCGCAGTACGAGAGCTGGTCGGTGCCGCTGGCCGTGATCTTCTCGGTGCCGGTCGCGGCCTTCGGCGCTGTCGTCGCGCAGCACGCCTTCGGCCAGAACAACGATATCTACGGCCAGATCGGTCTGGTGCTCCTGATCGCCCTGGCCAGCAAGAACGCGATCCTGATCGTGGAGTTCGCCATGCAGGAACGCGCCGCCGGGCGCGGCATCCGCGAGGCCGCACAGACCGCCGCACGGCTGCGCTTTCGCGCCGTGATGATGACGGCCTTCTCCTTCATCCTCGGCGTGGTCCCACTCGTCGTCGCCAGCGGCGCCGGGGCGGCCAGCCGCCATTCCCTGGGCACGCCGGTCTTCGGCGGCATGATCGCCGCGGCCGTGCTCGGCACCTTGCTGGTTCCCGTTCTGTATGTCGCCGTACAGAGCCTGACGGAGTCCGTGAGCCGCCGTTTCCGGCGCGGCTGAATGGGAACGGGCTCGATTTGAGCCTGGTCATTGCCGGTCGTGGGTTCAATTGACCAGACTGCCTTTTTTGTGACTTTGTCGAGTTCAGCCTGGGCTACCTGCCACGGTCATGCATCACCCTCCGCTCGAGAGCCAGAGCGACGCCGTCGATTTCCTCGCCGCGCCGGAGACCCACGGCGGTCTGCCGGTCCAGCGCATCGACACGCATATCGGCCAAGTCTTCATCGCCGGCGACCGCGCCTACAAGCTGAAGCGCGCGGTCGAATTTCCCTATCTCGACTTCTCCACCGTCGCGCTGAGGCGTCAGGCCTGCGAGCGAGAGCTCGAGATCAATCGGCGTACGGCGCCCGAGATCTATCTGGGCGTCGCCCCACTCGTCCGGCGCGAGGACGGCACGCTCGCTCTCGGCCAGAAAGAGACGGCCACAGAACCGGCGGTCGTCGACTGGGTCGTCGTCATGCGGGCCTTCGACCAGGACGGCCTGTTCGACCGCCTGGCGCGTGAAGGTCGGCTGACAGACGAGCTCCTGATCGCCTTGGCCGACGAGATCCATCGCTTTCATGATCAGGCTCGGGCCATCGGCCGCGACGAGCCCAATCGGGGCGGCGCGGCCGGCCTCTGTGTCACCGTCGCCGAGAACGGCGAGGATCTTGCGCTGCGCCCGGACCTCTTCGATCCGGCCCATGCCGCGGCTCTCGAGAAGCGACAGCGCGAGACGATCGAGCGCCTGAAGCCCCTGCTGGAGGATCGCTTCGCGCGCGGTTTGGTGCGGCACTGCCATGGCGATCTGCATCTACGCAACATCTGCCTCCTGGACGGACGGCCACGGCTGTTCGACGCCATCGAGTTCAGCGAGGCCATGGCCAACATCGACGTGCTCTACGACCTGGCCTTTCTCCTGATGGACCTCGACCATCGCCGCTTGCGGCCCCAGGCCAATCTGGTGATGAACCGCTATCTGTCGCGCGACGGGGCGCTCGCGGGTCTGGCGGCCCTGCCGCTCTTCCTGTCCATTCTCGCGGCGGTGCGGGCCAAGGTCAGCGCGGCGACGGAGGCGGGCCAGAGCGACCCCGAAGTTTGCGCACGGCTGCGGGAGGAGGCGCGCGACTATTTTCTGGCAGCGCTCGGCTATCTGGCGCCGACGCCGCCCAGCCTCGTTGCGGTCGGCGGCTTCTCGGGCAGCGGCAAGTCGACCTTGGCGCGCCGCCTGGCGCCGTCGCTCGGCGCGGCGCCGGGTGCCCTGCACCTGCGCAGCGACGTGATTCGCAAGGCTCTCTTCGGCGTTGACGAGCTGACCCGTCTGCCGCCCAAGGCCTACGGCAGCCCGGTGAGTGTCAAGGTCTATCGCGAAATGCTGAGCCGGGCACGCGAGGCGATCACCGCCGGCCACGCGGTCGTCGTCGATGCCGTCTACGACCGGCCGGAGAGCCGCCGCGAAGTGGAGGCGCTGGCCGGCGAGCTTGGCGTTTCCTTTACCGGCTTCTGGCTTCAGGCGAGTCCGGCTTTGTCGCTCGCCCGCGCCGCGGCGCGCCGCAAGGACGCCTCCGACGCGACGCCGGCGGTCGTGCGCCAACAAATGTCGATCGATCCGGGCCGCATCACCTGGCACCGGCTCGATGCCGACCGCCGCCCGGATCGGGTCGCCACGCAGGCTTTCGGTCGCTTGTTTCAATAGCGGCGCGGCGCCTCGTCGCGGTCCCCGGTCGACAGCGTCATTCCGATACCGCATAGTGCGTTCACGGTCCGCCGAAGGAGTCCTCGCCCTGAGTTCCAGTGCCCGCCCAGCTCCCCGCTTCCGGCTCGCGTGGCCCGATTGGGCGGCAGCCTTTCTGCTCGGCCTGGCCACGGTCGGCCTTGGTGGCACCGCAGGCGCCGGCGACGGCCGCGACTCTGTCTTGGAGGCCGTGCTTGCCCAGGCCCCGCCGTCAGAGCCCGGCTATCGGCCCACCTTCGGGCTTGCGCAAGCAGGGGCCGTCTTGCTGGCGCAGGCGGACTCGCCCGCACCCGACATGCTTGGCGATATCGACGAGGAGGCGTTCGACGAGGAGGACTTCTCCGATCTGCTGGACGAGACCGCGATTCCCGAGGCGAGCGACCCGCTCGAGGGAGTCAATCGCGTCATCTTCGATGCGAACCTGGCGCTGGATCGCTGGCTGCTCAGGCCCGTGACACGGATCTACGTCGAGACGGTGCCGGAGCCGGGGCGCAACGGCGTGGCCAACCTGCTCGCCAACGTCAATTCGCCGATCACCTTCGTCAACGACATCCTGCAAGGCGAGATGAGCCGCGCCGGCACGACCTTCGGTCGCTTCTTCATCAACACGGTCTTCGGCTTGGGCGGCATGATCGACGTGGCCGAGGAGCTCGGCCTGCCCGGGCACACCGAGGATTTTGGCCAGACCCTCGGCAGCTATGGCGTGGGCGGCAATCCCTATCTGGTGCTGCCGATCTTCGGTCCCTCGAGCCCGCGCGACGCCATCGGCCGCGGCGTCGACATCCTCACCGATCCTTTGACCCACACCGTCCCGACCGGGCTCGGCCGCATCAAGACCGGCGTTCAGCTCATCAGCGACCGCGAGCGCATTCTCGACGAGACCGACACCCTGGAGGCGACGTCGGTCGACTTCTACGCGGCGATCCGCAGCTTCTACTATCAAAACCGGGAGTTCGAGATCGCCAACGGTCGGGAGATCGTGCGCCCCGCGCCCGGCACCGACATCGAAGAAGACCTTTACGACGACATCGACGACGAGGAGCTCGAGGACCTGGAGCCGGATCTGCAGTCGAACTGACGGGGTGTACGGGTCGTCGAGCCTCGAGACTTCTCGCGCCGTGCTTTGTCAAGGCCTCGGACTGCTGTGGCGCGTCTCGAAGGACGTATGATCGTCATGCAGCGATTTGCACACGCACGTTTAGGGCGTGATGGGTCGCGGAACGCAGTCCTGAACGACCAACTTGACCACCCCCCGTCCGCCGCTCAACTGCCATCGGCGTAGACGGCGATCTTCTCCTTCATCGTCGCGATCAGGTTCTCGAAGCCCTCGCGCTCGATCACCGAGCCGTACTCGGAGCGCTTCAAGGCGAGCTCGCTGTACTTCGCATCGAGATAGACATCGACGATACGCCAGGTGCCGTCGAACTCGCGCACCGCGTAGTTGATCGGGATGGTCTCGCCCGACGTCTTGATCAGCACGTTGTCGACCAGCATCGTGCCC
>JAKSDN010001173.1 GCA_022360075.1 Kiloniellales bacterium
CGCGAGCCGCTGGATGAAGCCACCGGTCGGCCGCTGTCGCTGCTGATGGTCTGCGGTGCGGAGGCATGAGCATTGCTGCAAATGCACCTGCATTAGTTCTGTTATTCAGGAAGTTACACTCAGCCATAAAAACAGAACTGTCATTGCCGAGCTTGACCCGGCAATCCATCGACGTCCGAGACTGGAACCTTTGCCGTCCGAGTCTCGGACCCCAATGGACCCTCGGGTCAAGCCCGAGGGTGACAGCAAAAGGAGGCTGAAGGGCGGAAATCTCAGAGAGCTTGGTGTGTTTTCCGGTGCCGGACCCATCCAGATGCCCCCACGCCGTGTTGTAGTGCCCGGTCCCCCAACCTACTATATCTCGTAGTCCAACGGAGGTTCCATGGCAGCATCCCCCGCCACGGCCGGCCAGATCCGCGACGTGCGCCTGGCCGACGCCCTGTCCGACCGCTATCTGAGCTACGCGCTCTCGACCATCATGTCGCGCTCCCTGCCGGACGTGCGCGACGGCCTGAAGCCGGTGCACCGCCGGCTGCTCTACGCCATGCGCCAGCTGCGCCTGAACCCGGACCAGGGATTCAAGAAGTCGGCGCGCGTGGTCGGCGACGTGATCGGCAAGTACCACCCGCACGGCGAGCAGTCGATCTACGACGCCCTGGTGCGCTTGGCCCAGGACTTCGCGCTGCGCTTCCCGCTGGTCGACGGCCAAGGCAACTACGGCAACATCGACGGCGACAGTGCGGCCGCCATGCGCTACACCGAGGCGCGCATGACCGCCGTCGCCACGGCCATGCTCGAGGGCATCGACGAGGATACGGTCGACTTCCGCGAGACCTACGATGGCGAGGGCGAGGAGCCGGTCGTCCTGCCGGCCAACTTCCCGAACCTGTTGGCCAATGGCGCCCAGGGCATCGCCGTCGGCATGGCGACCTCGATCCCGCCGCACAACGTGGCGGAGATCTGCGACGCCCTGCTGCACCTGATCAAGGCGCCCCGGGCCACCATCGACAAGCTGGTCGAGCTAATCCCCGGGCCGGACTTTCCGACCGGCGGCCTGCTGGTCGAGGACCGCGCCACGATCGTCGAGGCCTACAAGACCGGCAAGGGCAGCTTCCGCCTGCGCGCGCGCTGGGAGACCGAGAAGCTCAAGAGCGGGCTCTACCAGATCGTCGTCACCGAGATGCCCTATCAGGTGCAGAAGTCGCGCCTGATCGAGAAGATCGCCGAGCTGCTGAACGCGCGCAAGCTCGCCATGCTGGCCGACGTGCGCGACGAGTCCGCCGCCGACGTGCGCCTGGTCCTCGAGCCCAAGAGCCGCAACGTCGACGCCACGGTGCTGATGGAATCGCTGTTCCGCCAGACCGATCTCGAGGTGCGGATCAGCCTCAACATGAACGTGCTGGACGCCGAGCACACGCCGCGGGTCATGACCCTGCGCGAGGTCCTGCAGGCCTTCCTCGACCACCGCCACGAGGTCCTGGTCCGGCGCACCAATCATCGCCTGGAGAAGATCGAGCGCCGCCTGGAGGTGCTCGACGGCTACCTGATCGCCTACCTCAACCTCGACGAGGTGATCGCGATCATCCGCGAGGCCGACGACGCCAAGGCCGAGCTGATCGCCCGTTTTAATCTCACCGAGAACCAGGCCGAGGCGATCCTCAACATGCGCCTGCGCGCCCTGCGCAAGCTCGAGGAGATCGAGATCCGCAAGGAGCACAAGGCGCTCTCGGCCGAGCGCAAGGACCTGCGCGGCCTGCTCAAGGACGAGAAGCGGCGCTGGAAGGTGATCGCCGATCAGGTCAGGGAGATCCGCCAGGCTTTCGGCCCCAAGACCGAGCTCGGCCGCCGCCGCACCGAGCTTGCCGCCGCGCCGGCCGACGTGGTGATCCCGCTCGAGGCCGTGGTCGAGCGCGAGCCGGTGACCGTGCTCTGCTCGGCCAAGGGCTGGATCCGCGCGCTCAAGGGCCACGCCGAGGACGCGGCCGCGACGGCCAAGTACAAGGAGGGCGACCGCGCCCGCTTCGTCGTCCGGGCCATGACCACGGACAAGCTGCTGCTGTTCGCCACCAACGGCCGCTTCTACACCATCGGCGCCGACAAGCTGCCGGGCGGGCGCGGCTTCGGCGAGCCGGTGCGCCTGATGATCGGCCTGCCCAACGACCAGGACATCATCGGCCTCGGCGTCTACCACCCCGAGGTCAAGCTGCTGATCGCCTCGTCCGACGGCCGCGGCTTCATCGTGCCGATGAGCGAGGTGGTCGCCCAGACCAAGGCCGGCAGGCAGGCCCTCAACGTCTCCGGCGACGCCGAGGCCGCGGTCTGCACGCCGGTGATGGGCGACCACGTCGCGGTCATCGGCGAGAACCGCAAGCTGCTGATCTTCCCCCTGGAGGAGCTGCCCGAGATGTCGCGCGGCCGCGGCGTCATCCTCCAGCGCTACAAGGACGGTGGCCTGGCGGATGCCAAGACCTTCATGCTGGAGGACGGCCTGACCTGGCAGGCCGCCGGCGGGCGCACGCGCACCGAGCTGGACCTGACCGCCTGGATTGGCAAGCGTTCCGCGGCGGGACGCCTGCCGCCGCATGGCTTTCCGAAGTCGAACAGGTTTGGGGGTTGAGGGGCGATCCGAAATCGTGGAAGGCCCCCTACTCCCCGTTTTGAGGATCCGCTTCGTCTCCTAGCGACCCCGCATGACCGGTTTGGGTGCCTGTTCGACTATGTCAAACCATGCCGAGTTCTAGATGAGTTCTCCAGATTTTTCCGCCATGTTCGCGTTCTTAGGCGCACACCTGGGGCCTGCTGTCACTCTTCTTGCAGTAATTGTTGCTCTATACCTTGGGCTCAAGAACTATCGCCAAGGCATTCGGGTGCAATACCTGAACGTTATACTGCGAGCCGAGGAAGATCTTGATGTCCTTCAAAGGATATATCTTCAGAAGGATAACGCATTGCTGAGGAGAAATTACTCGGAGAAATTCTTAGATAAGAGCTATGATGATGATCACATAACTCAATATATCTTCTATGAGCTTCACTATGCATATATGTCACGCCTATTTTTTATTTTAAACGACCAGATCGGAAACGTCATATCTAAGAGAGAAAAGTACAAATACTGGACATCCCATAGAAATTTTTTGAAACTCCTATTGGGCTTGCAAATATTTCGTGAGGTTCACGATAACGCGAACAAATTCAAAGATTACTCGGAAGGGTTTAGGAAGGAAGTGGACAAGATCATCAAAGAAATCGACTCTGGTTGACCAAGTTTAGGAAATAGAGGACGATGGTGGGTATTTCCCCTATTCATCTCCTGTAGCAGTCTATGTCCCAGGTTTTGATTTTGGAGCGGAGTAGAACGCCACCCCTCGAAATCCGCGATGCGGCGCACACCTCTAGTCTTTGTGCCTATTCTACCGCCCGCCGCCGGACGAACGAGGAGACGCCCGAAGGATGCGCCTGAGCCTGATTCCGCTGGTCACCGCCCTTCTGCCCGCCGTTGCGATCAACGTCAGCTATTTGATCGCTGCCTCGCAAGGCCACGTGGCCTGGTGCATTCCCTACATCGAGGGTTGCACCTCGATCTCCGCGACGGGGCGGCAGGCGCCCGAGGCCTATGTCTTTCGCGCCGCCATCATCCCGACGGCGGTGCTGCTGATCGTGCATTGGAGCCTGTGCCACGCCTGGCTGAAGTCGCTCGGCGGCGCGGCGGCGGGCCTCAACCGGGCCATGCTGGTGCTGGGCGTGGTCGCGGCGCTGGCGTTGATCCTCTACGCCACGGTGTTGGGCTCGATCGGCGACGGCTACCGCTTGCAGCGGCGCATCGGCGTTTCCGTGTTCTATGTTTGCACCGTGCTGGCGGAGCTCCTGCTGACCTGGCAGGTCGTCGCCG
>JAKSDN010000098.1 GCA_022360075.1 Kiloniellales bacterium
CCCCACCCGGCCACCCAATGCCAGTATCCTAAGGGTGGCCGGGTGGGGGCGCGGGCCGGGGCCGTACGACTGCAAAACGCTCTAATCATCGGCTCTCGTTGCCGGACGGGCTCAGACGGATAGGATAGGCGCCGTTGCGCCGCTCGAGTCGCCGGAGGGAAGCCCGATCACCGACCAGGACAGCCTGCTCGACGAGCTCGCCGGGCCGATCCTCGACACGATCGGCGCGCTCGTCGTCGTGCTCGATCCCGAGGGCCATATCCTGCGTTTCAATGCCGCTTGCGAGCGCACGACCGGCTACCGATTCGATGAGGTCCGAGGGCGCTCGATCTGGGATTTTCTGCTGCCGGAAGAGACCACGGCCGTCCGTGAGGTATTCGACACTTTGCACGACGGCGCCGCTCGGAACCAACACGTCAACTACTGGGTCACACGCGACGGAGAAAGGCGTTTGATCGCCTGGTCCAACAGCGCGGTGACGGACAGCGCGGGCAGGGTCAGCCATATTCTCGGCACCGGCATCGACATCACCGAGCGGATGGCTGCCGAGAACGCCCTGGAGCAGAGCGAAGCCGAGCTCTCGGCGATTTTGAACGCGGCGGTCGACGCGATCATCACGATCACCGAGGACGGCACGATTCGCAGCGTCAATCGTGCGACGGCGCGCCTGTTCGGCTACGACATGGCCGAGATGGTGGGTGAGAACGTCAAGCTGCTGATGCCGCAGCCGGACAGGGATCGGCACGACGGATTCTTGCGGCGTTATCTCGAGACCGGAGATAAGCGGATCATCGGGATCGGTCGGGAGGTGATGGCGGAAAGGAAGGACGGCAGCCGCTTTCCGGTTCAGCTCTCGATCAGTGAGGCGATCTTTGGCGCGCGACGCCTCTTTACCGGCATCGTTCACGACATAAGCTTGCGCAAGGAAGCCGAGGCCCTCAACTTGCGTCTCGGCCGCATCGTCGAGGCCTCGGTCAACGAGGTCCTGGTCTTCGACTCCGAAAGCTTGCGCTTCGTCCAAGCCAATCAAGCCGCGATCCGAAGCCTGGGCTACAGCCTCGATGAGCTGGTCCGCCTTACGCCTTCGGATATCGAGCCCGACCTCGATCCGGCGGCCCTGGCGGCGCGGCTCGATCCGCTTCGTACGGGCGCGCTGGAGCAGGCCGTCTTCGAGACGCGGCACCGGCGCAAGAGCGGCGAGACCTACGAGGTCCGCGTTCAGTTGCAGCTCGTGCGGACCGAGGCGCCGCCTCTGTTCATCGCGGTGGTGGAGAACGTCACCGAGGTCAAGGCGCGCGAGGCCCAGCTCCAGCAGGCCATGAAGATGGAGGCCGTGGGCCAGCTTACGGGTGGTGTCGCGCACGATTTCAACAACCTCCTGACCGTGATCCTGGGCAACCTCGAGATGCTTGAGATCCGCATGACCGCCGACGAGACCACCGGCGGCCTGCTCAAGGAAGCGCAGGAGGCGGCCGAGCTGGGTGCCGAGCTGACCGGCCGCCTGCTTGCCTTTGCGCGGCGCCAGCCGCTGGCGCCGAAGGTGATCGACGTCAACGCTCTGGTGCTCGAGATGTCCGAGCTGCTGCGCCGGACCCTCGGCGAGGCAATCCAGATCAACACGGCGCTTGCCAACGGCCTGCCGCAAACCTGCGTCGACCCCGGCCAGCTCCAGAATGCGCTGCTCAACCTGGCGATCAACGCGCGCGATGCCATGAGCGGCGCCGGCAGCCTGACCATCGAGACCCGCGCCGCCATCCTGGACGAGACTTACACCTTGGCCCATCCGGACGTGCCACCCGGATCCTATGTCGAGCTCTCCGTGAGCGACAGCGGCTGCGGCATGGCGCCCGATGTCCAGGCGCGGGCCTTCGAGCCCTTCTTCACGACCAAGCAGTCGGCTTCGGGAACCGGTCTCGGCCTCAGCATGGTCTATGGCTTCGCCAAGCAGTCCAAGGGCCATGTCCGGCTCTACAGCGAGCTCGGCACCGGGACGACCGTGAGCCTGTATCTCCCCCCGGCCGAGACCGTGGCCGAAACCGAGGCGCCGGGACTGGACCTGTCCGACGACTTGCAGGGCAGGGGCGAAACGGTTCTGGTGGTCGAGGACGACGAGCGGGTGCGGCGCACTTCGGTCGCGCGCCTCGAGCAGCTCGGCTACCGCGTGCTCCAGGCCGATCGGGGCGAGGCGGCGCTTCGGATTCTCGCCGAGGCCGGCAGAATCGATCTGCTCTTTACCGACGTCATCATGCCGGGCGACATGAACGGGCCCGAGCTGGCCGAGGAAGTCCTGCGCCGGGCGCCAGGTACCAGAGTCCTCTTCACCACCGGCTTCGCCGAGGCCGCCGTGCTTGGACAGGAAGGGCCGGCGCAGCCCGGCCAGGAGATCCTGCGCAAGCCCTACCGACTGACCGATCTGGCGGGCAGGGTGCGGGCGATTTTGGACGCTTGAGGGTGTTTCGCAAGGGATCGGACTGAGGCGCCCAGGCGCGAGTCAGCCCGCCGGCGCGCCGGGCGTAACTTTCGCGGTGAAGACATAGCCGACGCCGCGCACGGTCTTGATCAGGGACGGTTTCTTCGGATCACTCTCGATCTTCTTGCGCAGGCGCCCGACCTGCGTGTCGATGCTGCGGTCGAAGGGAGTCCAGTCCCGGTCGCGCACGAGGTCCATGAGCTGATCGCGGTTCAACGGCCGATTGGGATGGCGCACGAAGGCGGCCAGAAGCTGGAACTCGCCCGTGGTCAGCGGCACCATCGAGCCGGTCGCGTCCAGCAGCTCCCGCGCGTCGAGGTCGAGGCGCCATCCGGCGAAAGCGACGGCCGTCGCCGCCGGGACGGCTGCCGCGGGCGTTCCCGGAGCGTCACTCGCGCGCTCCTGGGAGCGGCGCAGGACGGTTCGCACCCGCGCCAGAACCTCGCGCAGGTGGAATGGCTTGGTGATGTAGTCGTCGGCGCCGGCCTCCAGCCCGGCGACCCGGTCGATCGGATCGCCGTGCCCCGTGATCATGATCACCGGCATGTCGGAGACGCGGCGGAGCTCGCGCAGCAGGGAAAGCCCGTCCTCGCCGGGAATGACCAGGTCGAGCAGCACGATGTCGGGCCTTGCCGTCGCCATCTCCCGCCGCATGGCCGCGCCGTCCTCGGCCTCTCTGACGCTGAAGCCCTCACCGTCCAGGTAGGTCTTGAGCATGCGGCGCACGCGCGGCTCGTCGTCGACGACCAGGATCTGCTTGGGATTCGTCATTCTCGGCTCGGGCAAGGCGCTTGACGATGCCCGACTCTCCCACTCCGTGACCTTTTACTCAATGCAAGGCTGCCTGGCGGCCCGAGAAGTTCGGGAACGGGAGCCTCTGTCACGAACCGTTACAAAGCGTCACACAAATTCAGGCGGCCGCCATACTGGGGAGGCTGCGGCGTGGTTACCTTCGGCCAAGACTTCAGGGCCATCCCGGCCGGACCTCGGAGGGAACCAATGCAAACGACCAGCGCTGTTGAGATCACGCGGAATGCCGTCGTGCCGCACGCGGGCCAGCTACAGGCGAGAGGGGAAGCGGCCAACGGCCGGCAGCCAAGCTGCATCACGAGCCTTCAATGCTACCAGCCGAAGGACGTCATCTTTTATCAGGGTGACCCTTGCGAGCATCTCTTCGAGGTGGTCGAAGGCGTCGTCAAGCTCTACAAGCTCACCCCGGACGGGCGCCGGCAGGTCACCGGTTTCCTCTATCCGGGGCAGTTCCTCGGGCTTGGCTGGAACGAGCTTTACACCCAGACGGCCGAGGCCGTGAGCGGCGCCAAGCTCTGCCGCTATCCGCACGCGAAGCTCGACGAATGGCTGACGCTCTACCCGGCGCTCGGCCGCCGGCTGCTGAGCGCGACCACGACCGAGCTGGTGCTGGCCCAGGACCAAATGCTGCTGCTCGGCCGCAAGACGGCGCGCGAACGTATCGCTTCGTTCCTGGTCCGGCTGCTGGAGCGCCAGGAGGACGACGACGATCCGTCGGACGAAATCTACCTGCCCATGATTCGGGCCGACATCGCCGACTTTCTCGGCTTGACGGCCGAGACGGTCAGCCGCGTCCTCGGCCGGCTGCGCGATTGCCGGATCATCGAGATCCCGGACCATGGCTGCATCCAGGTCTGCGACCGCGATCGCCTCGAAGAACTGGCCGAAGGTGATGAGGATCGCTTCCTCGACTGAGGCGCGAGCACCCGCCCCGCGCGAGCAAGGCAGACGCGATACCATGGCAGCCGGGGCGGATCACCTACCGAACTTCGCCCGGCATGCCGTCGGGAGCCTGGAAACGGCGCGGGAGCTCGATCTCGTCCTGTCCGGACTTGCGGCCGAGGGTCTCGATCGCCTGTCGATCAGTCTGACCCTCGCGCTCGAGCGGCTGTTGCAGGGCGGAGTGATCGGCGTGGGGCCCGGCGGACCCGTCTCCTCGGGCGAGACCACGGCGGCCTTCTTGCGCCGGATCTACGACGCCGATTGGCGCGAGCTCGGCGTGCCGGCCCGACGCGGTGCCATGCTGTCGATGACCGGTCCGCTGACCGAACCCCTGCTGCGGCTGCGCGAATCGCCGGAGGCTTCGATCGACGTCTTGCTTCGCGCGTGGTTGCCGTCGCGCTTCGCCGGCGATCTCGCCGAGCAGCTCGACCGGGGCAGGATGATCCTCTGGGTGCCCGTCAGGGACCCACACGAGGAGAAGCTGGTCTGCGAGACGATTCTGGGCAACAGCCGCCAGGACGTTCGCGTTCACGACCTGCCGCTGCGCCGGCGCGCACGCTGACGCCTCACCCCCGCTATCGGATCTCGAAGGCCGCCACGATCGGCGCGTGATGGGAGTCCAGGCCGGGCACGGCGGCGCCTTCGCCGGTCAGCTCGTCGCCCAGCGCCTCGTTGTGAACTTCGATGTGCCGGTAGAACGCCATCAGGGCCTGGGAGACCATCAGGTGGTCCAGCATGAGGCGCCGGCCGCCATGCAACACCGAGAAGCGCTGCGTGTCGGGCAGGCTGCGTTCCAGCGCGATGAGCCTGCGGGCCGCCAGATGGCTGTTGTCCCCGTCGCTGCAGTCGCCCCGGATGATGCTGAGCGGCGTTTCCCGGTCCTCGGCGTTGAAGTCGCCGCAAACCGCGATCAGCGCTTCCGGCTCTCCGTCGAAGATCCGCTCGATCGCCAGGCGTGTCTCGAGCGCCTGCCCGCTGCGCTTGATGCCGGCCAGGAAGAAGCCTTCGGCCCATCCGCCGAGACTCTTCCAGGTGGAGGGATCGCGCTTTTGGCCGGCGATCGGCGCGGCGAGCGGTGCGCGAAGATGCAGGTTGAACAGATGCAGGGGGCGTTCGCCGGGCAGGGCGACCGTCGCCATGAGGGCCGGGCGGTCCCATTCGATGGGCAGGGGCACGGCTTCGGGCGGCTCGGCCGTCGCGGGCCGGTAGCTTGCCGGTGCCACCAGGTCATGGCGGAACTGGCGGTGCTCCAGGATGGGCCAGCGGCTCAGGATGACGAGGTTGTGCCGATCGGCCGGCCCGGATCCCGACGGCGATGTCGTGGCACAGAGATGATAGCCGGCGTAAGGCGTGTCCGCGATCAGCCGCTCCAACGCGCGCAGGCGTCGGGGGGCCTGCGACTCGACGGTCTGCGCGTTGACCTCTTGCAGGCAGAGCAGATCACAGTCGAGCCGGTGCAGCCGGGCGCGCAGGATGGGGATGCGTTCGGCCAGGCTTGGCGCCAGGCCGGGCCTGTCGTCGAGGTTCTCCAGATTGAAGCTGCCGATCCGCATCGGCCGCCGCCGGGCCGGCGAGTCTTGGCCCGGCGTCTCGCTCAATGGGCCATCAGAACGGCGATCTCGGCCCGCTCCAGCACGTCGCGGGTCATGCCGCCGAGCACGAGCTGGCGCAGGCGGCTATGGCTGTAGGCGCCCATCACCAGCA
The DNA here is from genome assembly GCA_022360075.1 of Kiloniellales bacterium. The sequence continues at coordinate 5,927 of JAKSDN010000098.1, forward strand.
ACTCGGCGCCCTCGGCCTTGGCCTCCGCCAGGATCGCGTCGCCGGCGGAACGCTCGCCGGGCTCCAGCGTCCGGCTCTCGGCATTGATGCCGTGGTAGGCCAGGTAGCGGCGCCCCTGGGTCAGGTCGGCCGAGGCACCGCCCTCGGCCACGGTGAGCAGCAGGACCCGCTCGGCCTTCCGCAGGAAGGGCAGGGCGGAGGCGAGGCCGCGCGCCGACTCCTTCGTATCGCGCCAGGCGATGGCGATCGTTGGCCAGGCCGTGGCCGTCGACGGGCTGGGCACCATCATCACCGGCCGCCCGCTGTCGAAGATCGCCGCTTCCAGCGAGTCGCCGAAACGCCCGCTCGCCTCGCCGTTCGGCCGCGCCAGAACCAGGAGGTCGAAGAGCTTGCCGCGCGCGGCGACCTGATCGCTCTCGATGCCCCGGATGTGCGTCCAGGCCACAGTGAAACGGCCGGCCTCCGGCGCGGCGTCCTCCTCGGCCAGCGCCAGGCCAGGCTCCACGCAGTGCCGGTCGAAGAGCGCGCGCGCCGTCTTGGCCCGCTCTTGCGCGTTCTTCCTGGCGCTCTCCATGATCTCCTCGATCACCGCGCCGGTCATGCCCTCGCCGACCATGGGGACGGCGGACTCGGGCGGAACCTCGACGTGCAGCAGTGTGACGTGGGCGTTGAACGTTCGGCCGACCGCAATGGCCGCCTCCAAGGCGGCTTCGCTTCCGGGCAAGCCGTCGACCGGGCAGAGGATGGTCGCGATGGTCATGGCGGACTCCGATGCGGTGGCGGGGACCAGACGGTCAAGTGCTCACACGTGGGCAACACCGGCTCAATGACCTGGGTCAAGACGCCGATGGCCCTTCCAGCTTGCGCGCAGGCTTGACGGAGATCAATGAACCAGATGGCCGCCGGCGCGAGCGTGGAGCGGAAAGCTCCGAAAATCGCCACGGCGGTATCGCACCGATGGACCACGCGTCATGAACAAGATGCCGAAATGGGCGCCGATTGCGCTGGTCGCGCTCCTCGTGCTGACCATCATGCTGTTCAGCGCCCGCGGACCGGCGCCGGAGCGCCCCGTCGCGGTGCCTTACAGCACGTTCAAGCAGCTCGTCCATGACGGCGCGGTGCAGCGCGTGACGTTCCGCGGCGAGGATCTCACGGCGGCCTTGAAGCAGCCCATGTCCCTGGGCACGCCGCCGCGCGAGGCGAGCGAGCTGAGCTCGCGCTTGCCCGAGGTCAGCGACAATACGCTCATGCCCGCGCTCGAGGCCAAGGGCGTCGAAATCGAAAGCCTGCCCGACGACGAAGTCGGCGCGGCGACCTGGTTGACCGGGCTGCTGCCCTGGCTCGTGCTCTTCGGCCTCTATTTCTGGTTCTGGAACCGCATGCAAAAGAACGTGATGGGGCGCTTCGGCGGGCGCGACGTCGGCGACTTCCTGTCCGGCTCGGCGAGCAAGGAGGAGAAGGGTGTGAAGCCCGTCACCTTCGACGACGTCGCTGGCCAGGACAACGCCAAGAAGGAAGTGTCGGAGCTGGTCGCCTTTCTGCGCGATCCCGAGCGCTACCACCGGCTCGGCGCCGAGCCGCCGCGCGGCGTTCTGCTGATGGGACCGCCGGGCACGGGCAAGACGCTGCTGGCGCGAGCCCTGGCCGGCGAGGCCAAGGTGCCCTTCTTCCATATCTCGGCGTCGGAGTTCATCGAGATGTTCGTCGGCGTCGGCGCCTCGCGCGTGCGCAAGATGTTCGACGAGGCCAAGAAGCGCGCGCCCAGCATCATCTTCATCGACGAGCTCGACAGCGTCGGCCGGGTGCGCGGCGCCGGCCTGGGCGGCGGTCACGACGAGCGCGAGCAGACCTTGAATCAGATCCTGGCCGAGATGGACGGTTTCTCCGGCCACGAGGCCGTTATCGTGCTCGCCGCGACCAATCGGCCGGACGTGCTCGATCCCGCGCTGCTGCGGCCCGGCCGCTTCGACCGCCACGTGACGCTCGACCTGCCCGACTTGCAGGCGCGGCAAGCCATTCTGTCGGTTCACGTGCGCAAGATTCCCCTGGCGGAGGACGTCGATCTGAGGACGGTCGCGGCCGGCACGCCCGGCTTCTCCGGCGCCGATCTGAAGAACCTGGTCAACGAGGCCGCGATGGCAGCGGCGCGCGCCGGCACGAGCCGCGTGACCATGGAGCACTTCGACGAGATGCGCGACAAGATCCTGATGGGCACGGCGCGCACACTGGCGATCCAGCCGGAGGAGAAGCATCGCCTGGCCGTGCACGAGGCCGGGCACACCACGGTCGCCTACGCCCTGCCCCATGCCGATCCGGTCTACAAGGTCACCATCATCCCACGCGGTCAGGCCCTGGGCGGCACTCACATGCTGCCGGAGGAGGAGCGCCACACGCTGCCCGAGGAGTACCTGAAGGATCGCATTGCCGTCATGCTCGGCGGGCGGACGGCGGAGAAGGAGCTGCTCGGCTCCGTCTCCTCCGGTGCCGACGACGACATCAAGCAGGCGACCAAGGTGGCGCGGGCCATGGTCTCGCGCTGGGGGATGTCCGAGGCGATCGGTCCGGTCGACCTGCGCCAGAGTGACGAGCACCCCTTCCTCGGCCGCGAGTTCGCGCAGCCGCGAAGCTTCAGCGAGATCACGGCGCACGAGGTCGACGAAGCGGTCTCGAGCCTGCTGCGCCAGGCCGAGGAGCGCGCCGCCGAGGCGATCCGGACCCATCGGGCCGGCCTGACACGCCTGGTCGAAGAGCTCGAGGCCAAGGAGACGCTCGGCCGCGAGGCCATCGAAAGCTGTCTGGAGCCCGAGCCAGTGAAGGCTTCGCCGGTAAGCGCGGTGCGTTCGTGATCCGATGTACGTTTGAAGATCCGTCAGGCAGAATACGACCCTAACGGCGAGAGCCTGACAGCATGAAGCCGATCGTAACCTGGATCCTCATCGCAGACGGTGCGCGCGCCCAGGTTCTGGCGAACCGGGGCCCGGGCAAAGGGCTCGTGGAGACCCCGCTGCCCGACCTGAAGACCACGGTCCCGCCGACTCGCGAGCTGGGCAGCGATCGGCCCGGCCGGGTGCATGATCGCAAGGGACTTGGCCGCCATGCCATGGCGCCACGGGTCGACTGGCACGAGTTCGAGAAGGCCCGCTTCGCCGGCGAGGTGGCCGCCGCGCTCAACAAGGCCGCCCAAGGACAGGCCTTCGACCGCCTCGTCCTGGTCGCGCCGCCGCGTACCTTGGGCAGCCTGCGCGCCGAGCTGGGCAAGACCGCGCGTGCCCGCATCACGGGCGAGCTTGCCAAGGACCTGACGCACGAGCCGCGTGACCGTCTGGCGAAGCACTTGGCGGACCTGGTTGTTCTGTGATGTCCAGCGCCGGAATCAAGGTGCGATGGGGGCACCTTGGCATCGTGAGGCAGTGTCATCGCTCCGCGCGCTGATCCCTTCTCGTGCTTGGACAGGCGCTGAGCGGAAGATGGAGATTGGAGGCGTTGGACAACCATTGTGCGTCCTTCGAGACGCGCTCTGTCGAGCGCTCCTCAGGATGAGCACATTTCTTAGTGCCACCAAGGATTTACCTCATCCTGAGAGCTTGTGAAGTTATTGGCTTGAGCTTTCGGACGGTGCTGCATGATCATCCTGCGTCCTTCGAGACGCGCCCTGGAGGGCGCTCCTCAGGATGAGGTAGATCTTTGATGGCATAAAGAAATGTCCTCATCCTGAGGAGCCCGCGACAGCGGGCGTCTCGAAGGACGCACCCTGGCATTCCAGCCACACGTCAATTTTTTCACAAGCTCTGAGAAGCGCCCCTAAGGGCGCGCCTCGAAGGACGCACTACGGAAATGCAGGGTCGCTAAAGGGCCTGCGTCAGTGAATTCATAGTCCTACGTTGAGAACATCGGGGCTGCCACAGGCTCCCGAGAGCCGCGCAGCAATCCGCCCTAGCCCACCAGAACGATCGAGGAGACAGTCCCGGCCAGCAGGCCCTCCGCATCGATCGCGGCACCCAGCGCGCCCTTGCGTTCGAGGATCGCGACACCCGTCGCATCCCGCTGGAGCCGCTCTGCCACGACGTTCGGGTCGGCTTGCGCGAGGACCTGGACCGTCGTCCTCCGGCCGTGCGCCCGGGCCCAGGCCTCGGCCTGCGCGCGGTGGGGCGAGGTGACGAGAACCTCCAACGGGCTCTCGTGCAGCCGGGCGAGCTGATCGGCCAGCCGCAGGGCCGCCGCGTTGCCTTCGAAGAGCAGGCGAACCGGCCGTTCCGACGGTCCGTCGCCGCGCGAGATCAAGAGCGTGCAAGGCGCTTGCCGCACGATCTCGCGCGCGGTCGTGCCGACGCGCCGCCGCTGCGTGGGCCTGCCGACGGTGCCGAGCGCGAGCAGGTCGGTCTGCGCGGCCTCGGCCAGCAGCGCCTCGGCGATGCGGCCGCGGGCGACCCGGAACGACGCCTTGACCCGCCAGCGCGCCGCGGCTGAGCTGAGGATGGCCTCGGCCTGCGCCGCCCAGGCGCGTAGGCCCCGCTCCATGCGGGCACGGTCGAGCGCCTCTTCGGCCAGGTCGTGGCCGCGCAGGATCCGTGTCATCGGCAGGGTCGCGGCGGTCAGCAGCTCGCTCTCCTCGACGAACAGGCCGACCAGCTCGGCCTGACTTTGCGCCGCGAGGCGCGCGGCCATCTCCAGGGCGCTGCGGCACTCGGCGGCCGGATCGATGGCCACGAGCACGCGCTTCAGCGGGGCGCCCGGCGTCTCGTTCATGACGCGGCCTCCTCCTGCGGTCGGGCCAAGCCGAAGCTGCGGCGTTTTTCCGCCAGCTCGGCGAGCCGGGCCTCGACCCGGGCGTTCAGGCTGCCCTCGGGAAACGACCCGTCGGCCTGGCGCGCGCCGGCAGTCATCCCGGTCAGGATCTCGATCCCCTGGTCGATGGTCTCGACCGGATAGATGTGGAAGCGCTGCTGCTCGACCGCCTCGACCACGCGCCGGTCGAGCATCAGATGCTTGACGTTGCTCGCCGGGATCAGGACGCCCTGGTCGCCGCTCAGGCCGCGGGCCGCGCAGAGGTCGAAAAAGCCCTCGATCTTCTCGTTGACGCCGCCGATCGCCTGCACCTGGCCGTACTGGTTGACCGAGCCGGTGACGGCCAGGGACTGCTCGATCGGTGCCTCGGCGATGGCCGAGAGCAGGGCGTAGAGCTCGGCCGAGGAGGCGCTGTCGCCGTCGACGCCGCCGTAGGACTGCTCGAAGACCAGGCTCGCGGAGAGGGAGAGCGGCCGCTCGGCGGCATAGTGCGCGCTCAGATAGCCGGCGAGGATGAGCACGCCCTTCGAATGCAGCGGGCCGCCGAGCGCGACTTCGCGCTCGATGTCCAGCACCTCGCCCTTGCCCAGGCGGATGCGCGCGGTGATGCGGCTCGGCCGCCCGAAGGCGAAGCCGCCGAGCGCCATCACCGAGAGCCCGTTGACCTGGCCCGCCGTAGCGCCTTCGGTGTCGATCACCAGGGTGCCGCGCTCGATCTCCTCCTGGATGCGGTCGCGCACCCGGTCGAGCCTGTCGATGCCGGCCTTGAGGGCCCGCTCCACGTCCTCGGCGGTGATCGCCGCCCGGCCTGCTTGTCCGGCCCAGTAGTCGGCCTCGCGCAGCAGATCGGCCAGGCCTTCCAGCTCGGTCGAGAGACGCTCGGCGTCGCCGGCGCGGCGCGCACTCTCCTGCAGGGCCCGCGCGACGGCGCCGCGGTCGAGCGCGCGCAACTCTTCCCTGCGCGCGATCGTTGCGAGCAGGCGCGCGTAGAGCAGGTTGTTTTCCGGGCTGCGCGCCATGCGCTCGTCGAAGTCGGCCGCGACCTTGAACAGGCGGGAGAAATCGGGGTCGAGCGACGAGAGCAGGTAGTAGAGCATGCGCTCGCCGATCAGCACGACCTTGACCGAGAGCGGGATCGCCTCCGGCTCGAGCGAGACCGTGCTCATCAAGCCGAGCGCGTTGGCGAGAGGCCGGATACTGATCTCCTTCGCGCGCAGGGCCTGCTTCAGCGCATCCCAGGCCATGGGCCGGGTCAGCAGCTTGCGGGCGTCGAGGATCAGGTAGCCGCCGTTCGCGCGATGCAGCGCCCCGGCGCGGATCAGATGGAAGTCGGTCAGCAGCGCGCCCATCTCGGCGCGATGCTCGATCCGGCCGAGCAGGCGGTCGTAGGTGGGATCGTCCTCGTAGACCACAGGGCTGTGCTCGAGCGCCTCGTTGTCGACCAGCAGGTTCACGCGGTAGCGGCGCTTGAGCGGGTGGCCGTCCTCGAACTCGACGGCGTTCTCGTCGCCGCCGGGCTTGTCGGGGCCGGCGACGATGAGTTCGACGTTCTCGATCACGTCGCGCTTGACCTCGTCGAGATAGGCCAGGATCGCAGGCACGTCGGCATAGCGCGCCCGCACGGCCTCGATCAGGTGGCCGACGGCGAAGGTCGCGGTCTCGTTGTTAAGCTGCCTAAGCTTGTCGCGGGTCTCCTTCATCCAGACCGGGGCCTGCTCGAGGGCCTTCTGCAGGCGCTCCTGCAGCGCGCCGATCTGCTGCTCGATACGCTCGCGCTCGACCTGCGGGAAGTGTTGAAAGACCTCGGGCGCAATCACCTTGCCGTCGCTGACCGGGGCGAAGGCGAAGCCCATGGGCGTGCGCATCAGGGCGATGGAGTGCTCGGTCGCGTCCTTTTCGACCTCTTCCAGGGCCTGCTCCTGGCGCTCCTTCAGCTCCTGCTCGATGATCTGCCGGCGGGTGCGATGCTCGTCGCTCTCGAAGGCGGCGCGCAGCGCCGGCCGCAGGTCATCGACGAAGCGGGCCATGTCGGCCTGGAAGGCCCGCCCCCGGCCGGCTTCGAGGCTCAGGGCCAGCGGGCTGCGGCGCTCCTTGAAGTTGCTGATGTAGCACCAGTCCGTCGGGCGCGGCCCCTGGCGGGCGTGATCCTCGAGGAAGTGTCGGACCACCGTGTGGCGGCCGGTGCCCTCGGGGCCGAGGGCGAAAAGGTTGTAGCCGGGGCGATCGATACCGACGCCGAAGCGGATCGCCTCGACGGCCCGGTCCTGTCCGATCACTTCGTTGAGCGCTTCGAGCTCCGTCGTGCTTTCGAAGGGCAGCTCGTCAGGCGCACAGCGCCAGCACAGACGCTCAGCCGGCAAGGGCGCCACCGGTTGGCTGGTATCGCTCGCCATCTCCGACCACTCCGGAAGTCGTTCGCGCCGGCTCCTGAACCTCGCTTGGCCCGCGATCTCGGGTCTCGCGCGACGGGCCTGCCAAGCTACCCCAGGACCAAGAGCAAGGCTATCGACGCCGGTCCCGCGCGACCTTGACGTGGGTCATGGAGCGTTTTGCGTTCGCTTGAAATCGGCCCCTGCCCACGCCCCACCCGGCCACCCTTAGGATACTGGCGTTGGGTGGCCGGGTGGGGGCGTGGGCCGGTTCCGTACGATCACAAAACGCTAGTGGTCGATACCGGGACCTCGCAAAGCGGCTATGTGAGAGTCTCGGTCGCGGGAAGCACGGCACTTCACCCTGTCGCCAGGCGCAGGCATTCGAGCACCAGGAAGGCGGCGCTGATCACCAGTCCGGCGAGGGGGATCGCACGCGGTACGGTCGTCGTGTCGGCTGGCGCCGGCTGGCTGTGCTGCACGCGCAGCAAGGCGAGGTTGACCAGGCAGAAGATCACCAGCGTCACCGCCGAGGTCGCCCGGGCCAGCGTCTCGATCGGGAACAGCAGGGCCAGGACCATCATCAGCGCGGTGGCCAGGCTGGTGGCGAGCAGGGGCGTGCGGGTCAGCGCGCTGACCTGACCGAGGGCGGCCGGCAAGACCTGCTGTCGGCTGAGCCCGTAGAGCACGCGCGAGGCCATGATGATCTGGATCAGCGCGCCGTTGATGGTGGCGAAGATCGCGATCAGGCTGATCACCGTCGCCGAGCCGCCGCTGGTGCGTGCGTAGATCAGCGCCAGGGGCGCGTCGCTCTCGGCAAGCTCGGCGGGCGCCACGGCCAACACGGCGACGGCGGTCAGCAGCAGGTAGATCAACGCGGTGACCGCCATCGTCAGCAGGATCGCGCGCGGCAGGGTCCGGGGCGCGTCCTTCACCTCCTCGGCGACGTTGACCATGTCCTCGAAACCGATGAAGGCGTAGAAGGCGAGCAGGGCGCCGGCGAGGATTCCGCTCCAGACCGGCAGTTCGAGCGGCGGCAGCAGGCTGTCCAGGCGGGCCGGCATGTCCGGGTTCGCCTCCAGGCCGCTGGCGATGACCAGCAGCAGGCCGCCGATCTCGACCAGGGTCAGGACCGCCGCCACCGTCACGGATTCGGCGATGCCCCAAGCCGCGAGCCCGCCGAGCAGGAGCACCATGAGGGCGATCAACAGCAGGGGCGGCGCGGTCACGAACTCCAGCAGGTAGCCGACCGCGCCGACCGTGATCGCCGCGCTGGAGACCAGTCCGGCCAAGGCCACCAGCAGGCCGACCGCTAGAGAGAGGCTCTTCGAGCCGAGACCCTCCATGACGTAGACCGCCTCGCCGGCGCTGCGCGGGAAGCGCGAGGAAAGCTCGGCGAAGGAAAAGGCGGTGAGCGTCGCCAGCAGCGCGGCGACGAGAAAGGCGACCGGCGTGAAGAGGCCTGCCTGCCCCGCCACCTTGCCGACCAGGACGTAGATCCCGGCCCCGACCGTGGTGCCGAGACCGTAGAGCGTGAGCTGGGTCAGGGAGAGGCTGCGCTTCAGCGCCGCCCGATGCCCGGCCTTGGGATCGGAATCCACTGCCGGGCCGCGGTCCGGGTTCATGGCAGGAGGCCGGCCGGGGCCGGCAGCAGGAAGCCGACGACGCCGGCGATCAGCCCGCTGCCGAGGGCAAGCAGCACCGGAAGGCGCAGGCTGGGCGCCCCGAAACCCGCGGCGATGCCGGCCTTGACCAGCGTGTTGCTCACCACCGCGAGGCAGATGCCGGCCGCGGCGATCTCCAGCGCCAGGCTCTCGCCGGCCATGCGGGCCAACGACAGGTTGACGGCGTCGACGTCGGCCAGGCCCGAGAACACGGCGAGCAGCAGCACGCCGGCATCGCCCCACCAGACTTGCAGGCCGTGCGCCAGCAGCAGGATCAGCGCCAGCAGCAGGCCGAACTTGAGCGCCATCTCGAGTTCGAAGGGATTGCGCAAGTTGAGCCCGGTCTCGTGGTGGCCGGGCCGTAGACGCTGCCAGAGCAGGACGGCCACGGCATAGCCGGCCAAGGTCGCCATCCCCAGCGGTAGAATCAGAGGCTCCAGCAGGCGCGGCTCGATCAGGCCGGCGACCGCCAGGGTGCGTGGATACATGGTGGTCGCGGCCACGCCGATGCCGGCGGCCAGGAGGTGGGGCCGGTCGGGATTGCTCTTGGAAACGCGCGCGAGGTTGATCGCCACGGCGGTCGAGGACACCAAACCGCCGGCGAGGCTGGCCAGCAGCACGCCGCGCTTCTCGCCGGCCATTCGCACCGCGGCGTAGCCGACGAAGGAGAC
>JAKSDN010000021.1 GCA_022360075.1 Kiloniellales bacterium
AGGCCGCCAGGCCCGCCGTGAAAGCCCCCATGCCCTTGAGGACACCGCGCCGGTCGAATTGTCCCTTTGCCACTGTCGATTTCGTCATGGCGTTGCCACTCCCTGTTCATTCACGGTTGGTTCTTGCGATTTCACGCTTGGCGTTGGGAGCCTGGTGGCGGTGCTCCCGATTCCGGAAATGCTAGGCCCGCGAGTGCGCGCGAACCAGCACAATATAGTCAACGAAGCGATGCCGATTCGAGGACGCTAGGGCCGGCCCAAGGCAGGCGGCTTTCATTGAAATCGCGACTTCCCGGTTTGGCGGTTCGTGGCTTGGCCAGTTGCCCTCAACGATGCTCGGCGAGGTCGTTCCAGACTTGCTGCTCGACCAGCTCGCCGTCGCGCAGCCGGAAGCGGTCGATGAAGCGAATGCCCGCGAAGGCGCGGCCGTCCGGCCATTCGCCGGAGAGCGTGCCGAAGCAGTAGACCACGGTGTCGCCGCCGGACTCCGCCCGATCGAAGCCGTCGTAAGTCTTGCGGACCGAGCGGTAGCGCGGCTTGGCCCAGGCGACCAAGGCCTCGAGGCTCTCGAAGACCGCATCGCCGGGGAAGGTCATGCGGAAGCCCGGCGCCAGAAAATCCGAGGCGGTCGCCAGGTCGCGCCGTTCCATCGCGTCGAGGAATCCGCGAACCAGGTCCACTGGGTCCCGTGCAACCGTTCCGGGCATGGCAAGTCTCCCGCTTATTGACATAATGTTATATAGATATATCATTCTCCGAACCGATTGAGTAGCGCTGCAAACGAGGCGAGGCGTGAACGAAGCTGCGGCGGCTGTTGCACGATCCGTGGGCGATCCGGAGCCGGCATCGGCCGGGCTCGGCGGGCGCGTCGATCCCGATGCCAAGGTGCCGCTCTACCACCAGATCTTCGTGATCCTGCGCAACCAGATCTTTTCCGGCCAGGTCGAGCGCGGTGCCCTGTTGCCCGGCGAGCAGGAGATCGCCGCCGAGTTCGCGGTCTCGCGCATCACCGCCAAGCGGGCGCTGGACGAGCTCGCGGTCGCGGGACTGGTCGTGCGCGAGCGCGGCCGCGGCACCCGCGTGGTCCAGAGCCCGCCGCCGCCGAGCGTGACCACTTCGGTCGAGGGCTGGCTCGACAACATCTCGCTGATGGGACTCGCCACCGAGGCGCGGGTGCTGGAGTTCGGCTATCTGCCGGCCAGCACCGAGGTCGCGGCGGCGCTCGAGCTCGCGCCGCGCACGAGCGTGCAGCGCTCGGTGCGTGTCCGTACGCTCGACGGCGAGACCCTGTCCTATCTGGTGACACATGTGCCCGAGGCGATCGGGCGCGCTTTCGATCAGGACGACATGAACCGCCTGCCGCTGCTTACACTGCTGGAGCGGGCCGGCGTGCGGATCTCCTCGGCGCGCCAGCTCGTCACGGCCACGGTCGCCGACACGGCCGTGGCGGCCGCACTCGGCATCCACGTCGGCGCGCCGCTGCTCGAGGTTCGCCGCGTTGTCTTCGACCGGCAGGAGGTGCCGGTCGAGTACATCAAGGTGCTCTACCGGCCGGAGCGCTACCAGTTCGAGATGAACCTAAAGCGCGTCGCATCGGAGGCCGGCATGAGCTGGTCCGCCGAGACCGGTAGCCCGGTTGGAACCTAATCGAGGGATTGAGGCGATGAACGAAGCGGC
>JAKSDN010000159.1 GCA_022360075.1 Kiloniellales bacterium
GAGCGCGACGCGCTCGCCGATCCTCAACAAGAATATCGCGCTCTGCCGCCTTTCAGTGACTCACGCGGCGCTCGGCACCGAGGTCGAGGTCGGCAAGCACGACGGCCATCAGAAGCGTATCCCCGCCCGGGTGGTGCCCTTCCCCTTCTACGATCCGGAGAAGGCGCGGGTGCGGGTGTAGGGCAGACCAGTACGAACGAAAGGCGGCGTTCGTGGGATCGCCCGCCCTATCCCTTGGTGTTGAGAGCTTGAAAGTCTGTCCGCACAGCGCTGCAGAAGCATAGTGCGTGCTTCGAGACGCGTCCTGACGGACGCTCCTCAGCATGAGGTAAATCTTTGATGGCACAAAGAAAAGTCCTCATCCTGAGGAGCCCGCGATAGCGGGCGTCTCGAAGGACGCAAGATGGCGTTCCAGGTCTCAACCCATTTCTTCACAGGCTCCGGGCCTGTCGGGAGGTGAGGGAAAAGAGCGTCACATCGTGTGATCGGGGCGAGCAGAACAAAACCCCGTTCCAAAACAAAAGCCCCGCCACGGTCGGCGAGGCCTCTCAAGGAGTGTCCTGGAAACAGCGCTCGATCGAGCGCGCGGAAAGCGGAAACCGGCTTTCCAGGTTGCCGCGGCTAATGATTGCGGCTCGTCATCGAGACGTAAGCTAGACCCAACGCGAAAACCACGAAGGTGGCGCTGATCCCGCTCAGCCAAGCAACATCGAAACCCGACATCTCTGCCCTCCTCAATCCTCGGTCGTGGCGAGGAGAGATAAGGCAGACGCAGTCAGCCCGCTTTGACATAGATCAATTTGGCGGCTTGGCCGCCGGGCTCCGGTCCGGCCTCCAGACGCTGCTCGAGCCCGGCGCGGGGATCCAGGCCCAGCATCAGGTTCATGTTCTGCACGGCCGCACCCGATGCGCCCTTGCCCAAGTTGTCGAGCAGGGCCGCCAGGAGGACCTGGCCGCGGGTTTCGTGGCCGAAGACGTACAAGCGCATGTCGTTGGTGCCGTTCAACGCCTCCGGGTCGAGCTCGGCCAGTCCGGCGCTTTCCTCGGGCGTCGCGACGCCGACGAAGCCTTGCTCGCCGTAGGCTGCGGCCAAGGTCTCTCGGACTTTGGCCGGCGTTGGCTTGCCCGGCAGGGCCCAGAGCTGGAGGGGCACTTGGACCAGCATGCCCTGGCGAAAGCGTCCGACGCCCGGCACGAACAGCGGCGGCTGTTCGAGCAAGCTGTGCTGGTGCAGCTCCGGGACATGCTTGTGCTCGAGCCCGAGGCCATAGGCGTAGAACGTGCAGTCGCCGCTCCTGGTCGAGGCCGGCGCCTCGAAGCGCTCGATCAGCTTGCGCCCGCCGCCGCTGTAGCCCGAGATGGCGTTGACCGTGACCGGGAAATCCGGAGGCAGGAGCCCGGCGCGGACCAGCGGCCGGATCAAGGCGATGGCGCCGGTCGGATAGCAGCCGGGGTTGCTCACCCGCTTGGCCGCGGCGATCCGCGCGGCCTGCGCGGGCTCGAGCTCCGGCAGGCCATAGACCCAGTCCGGGTGAACGCGGTGCGCGGTGCTGGCGTCGATCACCCGCACGTCGGGGTTCTCGATCAACGTCACGGCCTCGCGCGCCGCGTCGTCGGGCAGGCAGAGGATCACCAGGTCGACGCGATTGAGGATCTCGGCGCGTGCGGCGCGGTCCTTGCGGCGCTCATGCGGCAAACTGACGAGCGTGATGTCTGGCCGTTCGGCGAGCCGGGCGCGGATCTGCAGACCCGTGGTCCCCGCCTCCCCGTCGATGAACACCTGTGCCGGCATGGTTCGCTTCCTTCGACCTTCGCGATCGCAATCGATCTGGGGTCATAGCAGTTTCGATTTCAATCCTGAAGGCCGAAACCCCGGATGGCAAGGTGAGCGCTCAGTGGGTCATGAGCACGGGAAGGTCGGCATGGCTCAGGACGTAGTTGGTCACGCCGTTGGTCAGGGACTCCCTGAAAGGGCTCTGCGCGTAGGCGCCCATGACGAAGAGGTCGGCGCCGAAGGCTTCGGCCTGCTCCAGAAAGCAGTCGCCGAGCCGGCGATCGCCGAGGCCGACCTCGATCAACGACGGCGTGGCGCCGTGCGGCGCCCAATAGGCCGCAAGATCCTCGGCGGAGGATGTCTCGCCGCGGCCGTTGCGCACCGTCAGGATACCCACCGCCTCCACCCGGTCGAAGCGCTGCCGCGCGACCGCCGCGGCCCGCGCGGAGAGCGCGCTGCCATCCCAGGCGATCAGAATTCGCGCGCCGATGCTCGACGGCGGCGTCTCCGGCGCGATCACCACCGGGCGTCCGGATTTGAAGAGAATCGCACGCAGAATCCGGCGAATTCGGTGATCGGGGTCGTTCTTCGGCTGGGACAGCACGACGAGATCGAAGACGCGGCCGTAGGCGGCCACTTCGTCGGGCTCGGTCGCCGCATCGCGTCTCACCGAGGCCGAGGGGCGGCCGGGCGGCAGCGGCGGCCCGTCGATCCACTCGATCTGCAGGTCGCCCGCCGTTGCCTCGAACAGCGCGCGCAAACGCCTCAGCTCCTCAGGTTCCTCGGCCTGGGCGACATCCAGCATCTCGAGGAAGTCGGGGTTGAGCGCGGCCACGCTCGTGCGCGAGCGCATAATGCTGTCCGGCGTCGGCCGGTGCGTCTTGGCCACGACCGGCAGACCTAGAGTATGAGCCGTGAAACCGCGCGCGAGGATCATGGCCGATTCAACGGTGCCGCGCGCGGCCGGTCCGTCGGTGACCGGGACAAGAATGGACTTGATTGACATGCTCGGCGGCCTCTCCTGCTCAAAGGGATCTGAGCCCACCTGGATTGCAATAAGGCGCAGGAGAATGGCCAAGAACGGCGGCGTGCCCTATGACTTTTGCCACGTCCTCGCCGCTTGCTGCGCTCTAGATTCGATGTTGTCGGGCGGGCTTGGCTTTTCAAGCCGTCGCCCCTTCGCGCCCCGGCGGCGTTCACGTTTTGGAAACCATTTGCCGCTTTGCTCGGACCGACCGCTCAACGTTTGGTTAGTATTGTCACTACCAGAGGCAAGCGATACCGGCCTGCAGCGATCCTTTTCTTCGCCTTTGGCCGCAAGAGGGAGTGCTAAAGCCATGATTGACGAGGCTAAGGAAGCGCGCCAACGCGCGATCACCCGCGCCTTCAACATTGCCGAGGTTCTGTTCCCCATCTCCCTGGGCATGGTCACGCTGACCATCTTCGCGGCCCTCGCCCGAGGGCTCGGCACATAGGGTCAAGGCCTCGCAGCGCCGCGAAACGGCACCGGCGAAGCGAGCCGCTGGCCTAATCGAGGCCGCAAGCCTGACGGTAGAAGGCATCGAGGCGCTCGATGCCCGAGACGCTGGGCCGGATATGGCTGAGCCCGAAGGCGAGCTGATCGGCCGACCCCACGATCGCCGCTATCCCATTGACGTAGTCCAGACCCTGTTGGCGTGAAAAGCGCGGATTGGCGGGCACCACGGTCAAGGGCGCCAAATCCTCCCGGCGGCCACCCGTTCGATCGTCGAGCACGTGAAGCTCGACCGGATAGCCCGCCGACCAGGCGACCGGCCCTGCGGTCACGATCAAAAAGCGCTCACTCTTGAAGGCATGGCTGCCGGCTTCGACGACATAGCCCCAGCCGGTCCAGCACTCGACCGCAAGGGCGGGCGAGGCGCCGAACAGCGCGCCAAAGAGCAGGGCCAGCACGGTCCGCAGTCGCTGCTTTCTCCGTAATCCTTCGATACACACCTTGTTTCTCGAGATCTTGAGGTCGCCCCACCGGAGCCCCGAAGCGCCTGCCGTGACGCTCCGGCATAGTTTCGCGCCCGATGCCGAGTCCGGACAAGGTTCTGTTCGGCGCCACCATTCGGCCCATATCGATCCCAGGAGGAGAGGCCCGTGAAATCGAGCCAAGATCTGAGCCGACGCCTGGTGCTCGCGTCCATCGCGAGCCTGTTCACGCTGCGCCCGGCGAGGTCCGAGACCGGCCTCTGGCAGTCTCTGCGAAGCGGCGGCGCGGTCGCGCTCATGCGCCACGCCCTCGCGCCGGGGACCGGAGATCCGCCGGACTTCACGCTGGAGAACTGCACGACCCAGCGCAACCTCTCACCGAAAGGCCGCGAGCAGGCGCGCGCCATCGGCGCTGCCTTCCGAGGAAACGGCATCGACCGGGCCCGCGTCTTCTCGAGCCGCTGGTGCCGCTGCCTCGACACGGCCGCGCTGCTCGGCCTCGGCAAGGTCGTCCCCCTGCCCGCCTTGGACTCCTTCTTTGGGGAGCGCGCCCGGGGCCCGGCGCAAACCGACGCACTCCGCCAATTCCTGATCCAACTGCCGTTGGGCCCACCAGTGGTGATGGTCACTCATCAGGTCAACATCACCGCCCTGACGGCGGTCTTTCCACGCTCTGGAGAGGTCGTCTTCATGGGCTTAGGCAAAGAGTCCGGCGTCGAGGTCCTCGGTCGCGCTCAGCCGGCGTGAACGCCCCTGCTCGCAGGATACGACGGGCGACAAACGTGCCCGCTTTTCTCGAGCGGCACTGTGCCCGAAATCGTGATCGTGGTGGGCTGCCCACAGTCTGCTAAACCAAAGCCATACATCTTTAGATATAGATTCTAGAGAATCCGTCCTGCGACGCCTTCGATCCGGTTCGAGAGCACTGGGCGTCTTTCGCCCGGACGCCCCTCGACACCGGTCTTAACTATATTGAAATTTCAGCTTTTTCTTCGTAGCGAAAGGCTTGGCAGCAGATTACTCCGACGTGTAGAATGATGCGACTACTTCGGCGACTCTCGCTGGGGTGGAATGACTTCGCGCAGTCAGGAGGCCGAGCGAGAAGCTGTTCCGCGGGAGCCGGCCGAACGACCCAAGTACCGGGTCGGGATCGGGGAGAAACCTGGAGACGAAGGCATGCGCAGGAAACGCAAGTCGTGGAGCTGGCTGCTCCCGCTGACACTGGCTGTGACGCTGGGGGCCTGTCAGACGGCGCGGCAGCATTCGCAGGACGTGAACGCCGCCGTAGGCCAGGGAGATCGCCTTACGGTCGGAACGGTGCAGCGAGAGATCCGCGAAGGCATGTCCTCGGCCGAGGTGGCACAAGTCCTCGGCTCGCCGAACATCGTCACGACCGACGAACAGCGTCGCGAAGTCTGGGTCTACGACAAGATCTCGACCTCGCGGGCCTACTCCTACAGCTCCGGCGGGGTCTCCGCCCTGGTTCTCGGCGGCGCTTTGGTCGGCGGCGGCCTGGTTGGCGGCGCGGCCGGTCCGAGCTTGAGCGGCGGCGCCGGGGCCGTGGCCACAACCCAGCGGACCCTGACAGTCATCGTCAAGTACGATGAGCAGAACCGCGTCCGGGATTTCGCCTATCACACCTCGAGCTTCTGACGTGGCAGAGAGGAGTGAAGGCGATGAGAAAGGTGTTCACGCTCTTCGCGATGCTCTCAATCGGCCTCGTCGCGGGCTGCCAGGAGCATATCCCGAAGGAAGCGCTTCAACTGACGCCGGACACGCTCGAACGGCGGCAACTACAGACCCGGGTGTTCGACGCCGGCACAGAGGGCGAGCTGCTCTCTGCTTCCGCTGCACTGCTTCAAGACCTGGGTTTCAGCCTCGATGAGAGCGAGACCGATCTCGGCGTGATTGCCGCCTCCAAGGATCGCGACGCGGTCGAAGCCGGCCAAGTGGTTGGATCGATTCTCTTTGCGATCCTGTTCGGCGCGCCTTTGCCGTGGGACGAAAAACAGAAGATCAGGGCCTCCGTCATCACGCGCGATCTGGGCAATGAGCGCGACGGCTACGCCGTTCGGCTGACCCTGCAGCGCATTGTCTGGAACAATCAGGGCCGGATTTCCAAGACCGAACCACTCGACGAACCCGAAATGTACCAGGAGTTCTTCTCGAAGCTCTCCAAGTCCGTGTTCCTCGAGGCCCAGGAGCTGTAACCGTGACAGCAACGATCACATCGCGCGCGGCGGTGGCCCTGGTCATCGCAATATTGTCGTTGCCTCTGCTGGTAGGCTGCCAGACGGACTCGAGGCAGCAGGCCCTCGCAACCGACGCCGGCCAGGTCCAGCTCCGGGCGATCCAGTCACGAGCCTTCGATTCGACCGACCGCGAGATGCTGCTGCGAACCATCATCGCGACACTGCAGGACCTGAGCTTCGTCATCGACAAGGCCGACGCCGTGCTTGGCTCGGTCAGTGGAACCAAGCTGGACGGTTATCAGCTCCGCATGACGGTATCCGTGCGCCCTCGCGGGGAGACCCAATCGCTGGTCCGCGCCAACGCCCAATACAATCTGACCGCCGTCGAAGAGCCAATTCCCTACCAGCAGTTCTTCACGGCGCTTGAAAAGTCGCTATTCTTGACGGCCCATCAAGTGGATTAGTCCGGCTAAGGGCGCATAGCGGGTCGAGCGTGAGAACGGACCCCGTCGATCTGCAAAGCCTCCAGCGCAGCGGATCGCCCAACGATTTCTTGGCTTGCCCGCCCGAGTTCTGCTCGGCCCGCGCGGACATCCCGGGAGCTCGCTTTGACCTGGAGGGCTCGAAGCTCCTTTCTATCGTCAGAGACGTGATTTCGAGCCAACCGCGCACCTCGATCGCAGCCGAGGACTGCGAAGTCGGTCAGATCGTCGCCGTTCAACGCTCCGCACTGCTCAGGTTTCCCGATACCGTCTGGCTGCAGATCGTGCCGCTCGACGACGAAAGTGCCTCCCTCGTCCTCTACAGCCGCTCGAACCAGGGGCTGTGGGATCTTGGCGCCAACGGGCGCCGGGTGCGGAAGTGGCTGTCGGCCATTGAGGCCGCGGCACGAAGCACTTCGAGTCGCTCCAGACGAGTGTGATTCGACGACGATGAGGCCTGACGCCCCGTGTGCTAGGCTTCTACCAGGCTGAAGTGCCTCAAGAGAATTGGGAGGACGACGATGCGTATGCTGGCAACATCGGCAGCCCTAATCTGCCTTTCCTTCACCCTCCCCGCCCAGGCCGACGAGCGCTCGGCGGCAAATCGCCTGCTCGTCGAAGCGACCGCGCTGATTGCCGACGCGGCGGCCCTCGATCGAGCTGATGCGCGATCCAAGGCCTACAGCGAGGCGCTCGCGCTGCTCGAGCGGATCATCGAGCGGCATCCGGGCAGCGACGTCGCGGTCCGATTGGCGACCGGCCAGCCGATCGGCTCGCTCCACCTGCCCCTGCTGCGCAGCCAGGCGGCTCTGGCTACGCTGGAGGCAAAGCAGGTCTCCGGCGGCGACGCGGTCGCGCGCGCCGAACGCCTCGCCGCCGCCGCCGAGGCGCTGAAGGCCAAGAACCGTCAGTTACAGGAGGCGCTCACGCTCGAAGAGAACCAGGTCACCGCGCTGCTGATGGAGCAGGTCAAGCTGCGAGGCCAGGTCGGCACCCGCGTTCCGAAGCCTGGGATCGCCCAGATGGTCGAACGGCCGCAAGAGCTGCGCACGACTTTGGCCCGGGTCAAAGAGCTGGAGGCCGAGAACGGCGCGCTGCGGGCCCAGAACGCCGACCTCACGGCCACGCTGAGCGTGGAGCGCGAGGCGACGCAGGCCCTCCGCTTCGAGCTCGAACGGCTGACCCTCGACGCCGCCACCGCGAGCGCGGGCAGCGTCTCGGTCGAAAGCACCGCCCTGGCTCCCGCCGCCGGTACCGAAACTACGAGTGCGGCACCGAGCGGGACCGGGTCCGGTGGCGGCAAGGCCGCTACCCAGCAGGCGGCCCTGACCGCTGAGCCAGCGTCTGAGGCCGAGGCACCGAAGATTTCCCCAGAGGAGATCGCCGAGGCGATCCGCGAGGCGCTCCAGCTCGGCACCGACCGGGTCGTTCAGCGGATCGGCCGCATCGACGGCTTCTATGCCGACCCGCAGATCCGCATTCCCTTGCCCGAGAACCTGCGGCCCGTGGGCGACGCCCTGAGCGCGATGGGCTTGGGTGCCTTCTCGGAGGATCTCGAGATGCGGCTCAACCGCGCCGCCGAAAGCGCGGCGCCGCAGGCACAGCAGATCTTCGCCGAGGCGATCACGCAGATGGGTCTCGAAGATATCGAGGGCATCTTCAACGGCCCGGAGGATGCCGCGACCCGCTACTTCCAGAAGGCCATGTCGGCACCGCTTTCCGAGGCCATGCGGCCGGTCATCGATCAAAGCTTGGCCGACGTCGGCGCGCTGCAGGCCTATGACGATCTCATCGGCAAGTACAAGACCATTCCGCTGGTGCCCGACGTCAAGGCGGATCTCAGCGCGCACGTGTTGATGGGCGCCTTGGACGGCCTGTTCCACTACCTCGGCCAGGAAGAGGCCGCGATTCGTAGCGATTCGATCAAGCGCACCACCGAGCTGTTACAGAGGGTGTTCGGCAGCCGCGGCTGACGGAACCTGTTCGGCGGAACACGCGCCGGCCGCTCCGAACCCTCAGCGGCCGGTCATGATGAGCTGTGACAGGCGGGCCTCGCTTAGCTCGGCGACAGGGCGATCGCCGACCTTGCGCCCGTTCTTGAGAACCAGGACCCGATCGCAGGTCGCGAGGACGTCGTCGAGGTTGTGGCTGATCAGCAGGACGGTCACGCCGGCCGCCCTGAGGTGGCGCAGATAGTCGAGCACCCGCGCCTTCTCCTGC
>JAKSDN010000662.1 GCA_022360075.1 Kiloniellales bacterium
CGGTCGTGCGGAGAGGATGCTTGCCCCGCTCCTCGCTGCGCCGCGCGGCGCTCCGGCGCTCCTTTCCGGCGACGAGCGTCACGTAATAGCGCCCGAAGAAGAGCGGGATGCTCAGCCTGATGTTGATCGCATGGCGCCGATTCCAGGCCTGCGCGCCGCTGCGCTCGGCAGGCCTTGCCTCCGTTTCTCCGGCCACCGGCGGCGGCGCCTCCGTTTCGCTGGTGGCGGGCGCGGGATCGACCTGGATGCCGGTGTTAGCCATGCAATTATCTAAAATGCCTGCGGTTTTCGCGGCCAAATTCCAAGCGTAACGTCGTACTACTTAAAGATGATTATTCCATTAACGGGGGGTCTCGCTGGTACAGGTGAGCTAAGCGGTCGTCTCGAGGGCACCGGTAGGGCCCTTCGGGTCAGGGGACACAGGATATCGCCCAAGACCTTGCCGGACGGTCAATGGCAGCCTCCTGACCATTGCAAAAGCGGGTCGCGCCGCGAATCATGCTCGTTCTCCAGCCGCGGTCCCGGTCGTGGGCCGCGCCCCATCGGCAAAGAGGTCGTGCATGGCAAGCGAGCAAGCCCCCTGGCAGTGGGCCGAAGAGAAGTGGCGCCTATTGGTCGAGCGCGTGCGGGCCGGGCGCTCGCTCAAGCCGGCGCATTGGCCGAATGGCGCGCGCTGCGCCGTCGCCCTTTCCTTCGATTCCGATCACGAGACCAACGAACTGCGCGACGGTGGCCAGTCGATCGGCCGTCTGTCCTGGGGCGAGTACGGCGCCCGGCGCGGCCTGCCGCGCATCCTTCAGGCCCTTGACAAGGCCGGGGTGAAGGCGAGCTTCTTCGTGCCCGCGGTCAGCGCCCTTTTGCACCCGGAGGAGCAGCGCCGGCTCGTCGCCGAGGGCCACGAGGTCGCCCTGCACGGCTGGATCCACGAGCTCAACTCGAGCCTGAGCTACGAGGCCGAGCGCGATCTCATGCTGCGATCGGCGGATACGCTGGAGGCCATCACCGGCGCACG
>JAKSDN010000416.1 GCA_022360075.1 Kiloniellales bacterium
CGCAGCTCGTCTTCGAGGTCCTCTGCGGCGATCTGACGCAGAAGCGCAACGTCTTCTGGCGGGTTCAGGTGAAGGCGCGCTCGCTCGACGACTACGACGACTACAAGCGCCATCCGGGCGAGGAGTTCATCTCAGTGATCAAGGGCACGCTGATCCTCTGCACGGAGCTTTACGAGGACGCGACTTTGAAGCAGGGCGACAGCATCTTCTTCGACAGTGCCATGGGCCACGCTTACATATCCGGCGGCCGAGGCAACGCCGTGATCTTGATGTCGAACACGATCTCGCGCTCACCGCTGGAAGGCTTCGTCGACGACGGCGCGGTTTGAGGGAAGGTTTCGGGCGGCGTTCGTCGCGCTGGTCCAAACAGGGATGGTTGGTTCGACACGCCGGGTACTGGGGAAGGTGGATGACCCGGCCGAACGCCGCCCGAACTCGCTCGAGGACTCCGTCCCCGATTACTTCCAGATCGGCTCGCCGAGATCGATCTGTTGTTCGTCGGTCAGGCCGCCGGCCGCCGCGCCCACGGCGGCACCGACCGCCGCGCCCGTGAGCGGCGCGCCGAAGACCGCGCCGCCGGCCGCGCCCACGCCGCCGCCGATGGCGGCGCCGCTCAGAAGCCGGTCGCTCGTCGTGTTGCCGCAGGCCGCGAGCCCTAGAAGCAGGAGAGCGGAACCGGCCATCGCGATCTTTCGTTTCAACATGGAAATCTCCTTTCCTCTCGCACGTTAGCCCCGAACAGGGGTTCCTTCTCCTGCATTGCCTCGTACCCTACTTGGTGCCGACTTTCCGGCCGGGCCGTGGTCTTGTTGTGACAACGAGCCAACTTCGGATTTATTCCATCAGCGCGTCGCCTAGCCGACCGTGTCGAGCGTTATCCATGTTACGA
Organism: Kiloniellales bacterium; assembly: GCA_022360075.1. The sequence goes on from JAKSDN010000416.1 coordinate 890, forward strand.
AGGCGTTCGCTGAAGCATCCCTGCGTCGAAATCGCTTCTTTCGGACCGCCCGACGGCGTTCCTTGAGCTTCTCGCTCGAAGCGCCCATCATCGCCGTCGAGTTCACCTTTTGCATTTGGCGTACGGGGAAGTGCGATGGCCGCGAGCAGAGCTCTTGGCGCCGAACCGATGGCTGCCGCCACGGCGCCGCTTTTGGGGGGCGCGCTGAGGACGCGCCTCGACAATGGCGTGCCGGTCCTGATCCAGCCGATCGGGCCGGACGACGGCGAATGCCTGGTCAGGGCATTCGCCCGGCTGTCGGACAAGACGCGTTATCAGCGCTTCTTTCAGGCTCGGCCCGGTCTCACGAAACAAGAGGTGCGCTATCTGACGGAAGTCGACCAGGTCAATCACCTGGCTTGGGGCGCAAAGGACACATCCTGTTCGCCGCCGCGCGGGGTGGGCATCGCGCGTTGCATCCGACTATCTGACGATCCGCGCGTCGCCGAGCTGGCCATCACGGTGGTCGACGACTATCAGCGCCAGGGCGCCGGCGCTTTGCTACTGCAGGTGCTCATGGAAGCTGCGCGCGGGCAGGGCATCGAAAGTCTCACCGGTCAAGCTCTGGCGGAGAATCGTGCCGCGCTCGCGATGGCCGAGAGCTTCGGCGGCAGCGTCGTCGATGTCGGCGCAGGCTTGGTGCGGCTCGGGCTCGACCTGCGTCGGGCGTCGGCGGCTTAAAGGCCGGAGTCAGATTTAGGCCAGCAACGGAGTTAAGCCTTCACACACAAGTACTTGTCATTGCCGGGCGGGCGAAGCCCGAGCGCTTCGCGCTCCCGGCAATCGATCGAGGTCCGAGTCCGGGACCCAAATGGACCCTCGGGTCAAGCCCGAGGGTGACAGTTAAATGGGTTCTTGAAGGTACCTCGCTCTTCCAAGCTCGGGGCTGTAACGCCTCAGCCTATCCCGCATCCGCCGGCTGATCGGCCAGGGCGCTCTGTCTGAGAATGCCGCGGTAGAGCTCGTCGTCGCCGACCACGCCGATCAGGTGGCCGTCCTCGACCAGGGCGACCGGGCTGCAGGTCGTGTGCCGGATCTCCAGCACTTGGCGCATGCGGATGTCCGGCGGTGCCGCGACCACGGCGTTGGCCTCGACTTGCGCCAGGTCCAGCTCGGGCGTGTAGCTCAGCAATTGGCCAGGGGCGCCGCGCACGGTCACCGACGTCGGCGCGCCGGCCGCGTCCAGCGTCATCAGGTGATGGCCGGACCAGTCGAGACGCAGCGCTTCGCCCTCGCGCGGGATCTCGTCGAGTGGCGTCATCAAAGAGCGGCCGCGCAGCACGTTGATCGGGTTCATGTGGGCGACGAACTCGGCCACGTATTGGTTGGCCGGTGCGAGGACGATCTGCTCCGGCTCGCCGTACTGCACGATGCGCCCGCCCTCCATGATCGCGATGTGGGTGCCGATCTTGAGCGCCTCGTCCAAATCGTGGCTGACGAAGATGATCGTCTTCCTCAGGCTGCGCTGCAGCTCCAGCAGCTCGTCCTGCAGATGCTCGCGGATCAGCGGGTCGAGCGCCGAGAAAGGCTCGTCCATCAGCAGGATGTCCGCGTCGGTGGCGAAGGCGCGGGCGAGGCCGACGCGCTGCTGCATGCCGCCGGAAAGCTCATGCGCGTACTTGTCCTTCCAGGGATCGAGGCCTACGAGCTTGAGCTTCTCCTCGACGATGGCCGAGCGTTCTTCCCGGCCCAGGCCGCGCAGCTCCAGGCCGAGGCCAACGTTCTCCTCCACCGTGCGCCAGGGCAGCAGGGCGAATTGCTGGAACACCATGGCGATGCGGCTCATGCGCAGACGCCGCAGAGTCGCCGCGTCGCAGGAGGCGACATCGATGTCGGCACCGTCGTCCGCGACCAGCACGCGGCCACGGGTCACCTGGTTGAGGCCATTGACCGCGCGCAGCAGGGTCGACTTGCCGGAGCCCGAGAGCCCCATGAGCACACAGATCTCGCCTTCTTCGATGGCGATCGAGGCACCGGCCGCGCCCAGCACGTTGCCGGTCTGCTCGAGAATGGCCTCGCGGTCGGCGCCGCCGTCGAGCAGCGCCAGCGCGTTCTCCGGGTTCTTGCCGAAGATGATGTCGACGTCACGGAACTCGACGGCGGCCATGGCTCAC